>JBNGDQ010000031.1:0-12164 GCA_049975285.1 Thermoplasmatota archaeon | reverse complement strand
CGCGTGGGCGGCGGCGACATCGAAACCCGCATAGAATACGCGAAAAGCCTGCTGGGCAGCGAGGTAAACATATCCGACATCTACGACGAGGGCACCATGGTCGACGTGGCAGCCATCACCAAAGGGAAAGGATTCCAGGGTTCACCCAAACGATTCGGCGTCAAGCTGCTCACCCACAAAAACCGGAAGCATCGCCGGCAGGCCGGCACCCTGGGCCCCTGGCTCACCTGGGTCCGCTCCACGGTGCCGCAGGCTGGACAGATGGGCTATCATCCACGCGTCGAATACAACAAACGTATACTCAAGATAGGCGAAGACGGCGACGACATCACTCCCAACGGGGGCTTCAAGCACTACGGCGTCGTCCGCAACAATTATCTCATCATACATGGATCCATCCCGGGTCCGACCAAGCGCCTCATTCGCATGAGAGATGCGATCCGGTACCAGAAGGGCGTCGAGGTTGAAAAACCGGATATAACGTACATTTCTACCACGAGCAAGCAGGGGGTATAATGAAGGCAAAGGTTTATGGACTCGATGGAACCGTCACCGACGAACGTTCACTTCCCGCGGCATTCGATCAGGCATACCGCCCCGACGTCATCCGGAAGGCGTTCACCGCAATGCGGGCCAACGCCCGGCAGCCGTACGGCGTCAACGAGCGTGCCGGCAAACGACATCCCGTGGAATCATGGGGACCCGGACGAGGCGTCTCCCGCGTCCCTCGCTTGACGCAGGGACGACGGGCTGCATTCATGCCGGGTACCGTCGGCGGGCGAACGGCACATCCCCCCAAGCCGGAGAAGAACTGGGGAAAGAAAATCAACAAGAAAGAAAAGATGCTCGCCCGGCATGCAGCACTGGCCGCCACCGCTGACCCTAAATTGGTGGCGCAGCGCGGGCACCGCTTCGGTGAGGACGTAACGCTGCCCATCGTGGTGGAAAACGAGTTCGAGGAGATCACCAAGACCAAGGACATGATTGCAGCGCTGCAGAAGCTCGGTGTCTACGATGACGTCGAGCGAGCCAGGCAAGGCCGTCACATCCGGGCTGGCTCCGGGAAGCGGCGCGGCCGCAAGTACAAGTCGCCTCGCTCTCTGCTCATCGTGGCCGGCGACACGGAAAACGTTAAAAAAGCTGCCGGCAATTTAATAGGAGTGGACATCGTGACGCCCCAGGAAGTCAACGTACTGCATCTGGCTCCGGGAGGAGACCCGGGCAGGCTGACCATCTTTACTGTCAACGCATTAGAGCAGATGGAGGACCGGCAATGAACCCGTACGACATCATCCTGCATCCCTACGTCACCGAGAAATCCATGCTCCTGATGGAGGACAACAACGCGTTGCAGTTCGCGGCCAAGATGGAAGCCAACAAGAAAGAGATAAAAAGCGCCGTCGAGCAAATGTTTGACGTCAAGGTCGCCAAGGTCACCACCCGCATCACCAAGGAGGGAAAGCTGGCCGTGGTGACGCTGACACCTGAATATGAGGCAGAAGATATTGCCATGAGAGTCGGTATATTCTAAGTGATACAATGGGAAAGCGATTGATACATCAACGGAGAGGCTCCGCGCGTTCGCGCTACCGGAGCCCGTCGTTCAAGCATAAAGGCCCGGTTGCCTATCCCTCGCTGGAGGAAACCGAGGGCATCGTCCGGGATATCATCCACAATCCGGGTACGTCGTCCCCGCTGGCCGTTGTCGAAACGCCGGAGGGCAAGATATTTACCATGCTTGCCCCGGAGGGCATCACATCGGGGGAAACCATCAGATTCACTGAGAGAAGCATTCTCAAACCCGGCAACGTGCTGCCGCTGTCCTCGATACCCGAGGGGACGCCCATCTATAACATCGAGAGCAACCCGGGCGACGGCGGGAAATACGCCCGCTCCGGCGGCAATCACGGCAGCGTCGTGGGCCACGGAGAAAACGTCATCGTGAAACTGCCATCCGGCGCGCAGAAAAAACTGCACCCTAAATGCAGAGCCACCATCGGCGTCGCAGCTGGCGGCGGTCGCAACGAGAAGCCATTCATGAAAGCCGGCAAGCGACATCACGCGCTCCGCTCCCGGGGCGGCATCTATCCAAGGGTGCGCGGCGTGGCGATGAACCCCGTCGACCATCCACACGGCGGCGGCGCGCATCAGCACGTGGGCAAGTCATCGACTGTCAGTCGACATGCGCCCCCGGGACGAAAGGTAGGCAGCATAGCGGCCCGGAGGACCGGAAAGAAGTGATACTATGGCACGGAGAAGCAGAAGAAAGAAGAAGAAGCTTGACCTGGGCCCGAAGAAGGAGTTCACCTATCGCGGCCTAAGCGTCGAGGAGATGAAGGAAATGTCAGTCGACGAGTTCATAGAGCATCTGCCGGCCCGGGACCGCCGGAGTCTGAAGCGCGGCATGACCCGGGAGCAGCACAAGCTGCTGCAGAAAATCAAGGATGCAGACGACGGCGACGTCATCCGGACGCATCTCCGGGATATGGTCGTCCTGCCGCCATTCTTTGACCATGAGATTGCCGTATACAACGGCACCGAGTTCGTTCGCGTCACAATTCAGCCTGAAATGGTCGGACATTACCTCGGCGAGTTCGCCAGAACGCGCAAAGAAGTAAAGCATACCGGCCCGGGACTGGGAGCCACGCGTTCCTCCAAGTTCCTGCCCCTGAAGTGATATCATGAGTTATTCAGCTTATAGAAACCCGGAAAAAAGCGCTCGTGCCCTTGGCAGCGAGCTGCATTGCTCGCCGAAGCATTCCCAGAACATCATGCGGGCCATCAAGGGCATGTCCATCAAGGAGGCCGAACAGTTCCTGGAGGACGTCATCGCCAAGAAGCGAGCCGTGCCATTCACCACGCACAACCGGGACGTGTCACATCGCAAGGGCATGGGGCCCGGCGCGTATCCCGAGAACGCATCCCGGCTCATCCTGAGCGTGCTCAAAAACGCTGAGAACAACGCCGAGTATAAGGGACTGGACACGGAGAACATGGTTATATCCCATGCCTCCGCTTATAAGGGTCGAAAAATCGAGGGCATGATGCCCCGCGCGTTCGGCCGGTCGAGCCCCAAAAACAAGCAAACTACTAATGCAGAACTCATCATAGAGGAGAAAGAATAACATGGCCATTGAGCGAAAGTTCGTCCAGGAAGGAGCGAAACGGATGCTTATCAGAGAGTACCTGGAAAAAGAGACGGCGCGCGCTGGCTTCGGCGGCCTGGAGATACAGCGCACGCCACTGGGCACCCTGCTCTCCCTGTCGACGGAGCGACCAGGCATCGTCATCGGCCGAGGCGGCAAAAACGTCAAGGAGTTGACTCAGAATCTCGAGGACCGCTTTGGGCTCGAGAACCCGCAGCTGGAGGTCGAGGAGATCGGCAGCCAGGCGCCGCTCAACGGGCAGATCATGGCCCATAAAGTAGCGTCGGCGCTGGAGCGCGGCTGGCATTTCCGCCGCGTCGGTCATTCTACGGTCCGCCGCATCATGGGCTCCGGTGCACGGGGATGCCAGGTCATCATCTCCGGCAAGATTACTGGCTCGCGGCATCGAACTGAGAAGTTCACCAAGGGTCACGTCAAGTACTGCGGCGAAGTCGCCAGCCAGGTCATGGACGAAGGCATCGCAGTGGCGAAGAAAAAAGCCGGGGTGCTGGGCGTCAAGGTTCGTATCATGAAGCCCGACGCCAAGATGCCCGACGAAGTCGAGATCATTACGCCGTCCAAGGAAAAAGAAAAGAAAGAAGAGAAGGAAGCGCCGCCGGCTGAGGAGCCAACAGAAAAGCCGGAAAAAACGAAGGAAAAACCCAAAAAGAAGAAGGCGCCGAAGAAAAAACAGGAGACGGAGCCGGAGATGGACGATGCCAAGCTGGAAGAAATCAATCTTAAGGATATATCCGGCATCGGCAGCAGCATGCTGAAGCGGCTGCAGAAGGCCGGTATCGAGGACGTCAGAGAGCTCTACGAGATGAGCATCGATGACCTGACAGAGGTGAAAGGTATCGGTGTAACCAAGGCGAAACAGCTCAAGGAAGCCATCGAAAAGGCGGTGAAACAGTGAAGCCATCCGACATGCGGGAGATGGAGCGCAGCGAGCGCCAGGAGCAGCTCGAAGACTGGCGGAACGAGCTGATGGAGGAATACGGCCGGGCGGCGATGGGCGGTTCACCGCAGTCACCGGGCCGCATCCGATGGATTCGCCGTAATATTGCTCGAATGCTGACCATTATGCGGGAGGAAGGAGAACTGAATGAGTGAGATTTGTCCTGTCTGTGGCCTGCCCGAGGAATTGTGTGTCTGTGAGAACATTGCCCGGGAGGGACAGGAGATAACGATTTACACTGAAAAGCGACGCTATGGAAAGATGATGACCGTGATAGAAGGGCTCGACGACGCCGACATCGACATCGAAGGACTGAGCAAAGAACTCAAAAAATGCTGCGCCTGCGGCGGCACCGTCAAGGATCGCAAGATCGAGCTGCAGGGCAGCCACACGCAGAAAGCCCGGGAACGACTGGAAGAGCTTGGATTTACCGTCGATGTGGAATGATGTACAGGAAAACATTTATGAAGCATGAGTTTATAGGCCTCCCAGTACGTGTCACTGATGCAGCCGACCCTACGCTGCGTGGAGTCGAAGGCATCATCATCGACGAAACAAAGCATACGTTCATCATACAGAATGATGGACGCAAGCAGGTGCCGAAACGCCATGCATCATTTGAGATACACGGCATCGAGGTCCACGGCGATGACATCGCCTACCGGCCTGAAGACAGAATAAGGAAGATAAAATGATTGGAGTTGACGTAAAAGAACCCGAACGTGAATGCACCGACCGCAACTGCCCCTTCCACGGCACGCTGCCTGTGCGCGGCGTCGCCCTTACCGGGACCGTGGTTTCCACCGCGATGGACAAGACCGTGGTGATACAGAAGCGACGGATGCATCGCGTGCCCAAATACCAGCGCTACGAGAAACGAACCAGCCGGTACAAGGCGCATCTGCCCGGCTGCATCGACGTGGAGAAGGGAGATGACGTTACGATCATGGAATGCCGCCCGTTGAGTAAAACAGTGTCATTTGTCGTGGTGGAGAAAAAATGAGAGGCATATCAGCCAAGGTCACCAAGGGCGTGTGCACCGGCAGCCGCCTGGACTGCGTGGACAACACCGGTGCCCGGGTCGTCGAGGTAGTGTCCGTCAAGCATATCAAGACCACGCGTCGTCAGCAGCCCTCCGGGGGCGTCGGCGACAAAATCGTGGTAACCGTCAAAAAAGGGCGACCCGAGATGAAACGACAGCTGTTCGAAGCCGTCGTCGTCCGGCAGCGCCGCCCGTATCACCGCGCGGACGGCATGAGCATCCAGTTTGAGGATAACGCCGCCGTGATCATCACGCCAGAAGGCGACATGAAAGGCTCAGCCATCAAGGGCCCCGTAGCCCGGGAAGCAGCAGAAAGATGGCCCCGGGTTGCAGCGACAGCATCAATGATTGTATGATACCATGAAATCGAAGCAGCCACGAAAACAGCGAAAAAACTATCACAATGCCCCAATCCACAAGAAGCGGAAGCGCCTTGCTTCACATCTAGCGGAGGACCTCATCGTCAAATATGACAAGCGAAGCATTCCCGTCGTGCGGGGGGACACCGTCAAGGTCATCCGGGGTGACTTCAAGGGTCACACGGATAAAGTACGAGATGTCTTCCTGGACAACCAGACGATCGAGATCGAGGGCGCCGTGACCTCCAAGGTTGACGGCAGCAGAGTCCCGCAGCCCATACACTGCTCGAACGTCCTCATCACCAAACTCAATCTCACTGATCCCTGGCGGCGGCGCAAGCTCGAGCGTGGACTCTCCGAGGAACGAAAGAAGGAAATCGAGAAGGAGGCCGAGCAGCAGATCATCGAGCAGCAGCGCATGGAGGAGGAAGCCGCTCGCAAAGCGGAAGAAGCCGAAATGGAAGCTGAGGCGGAAGAAGAAGCACCCGTGGAAGCGACGGCTGAACCAGATGTGGCGGAAACCGTCGAAGAAGCTCCGGCAGAGGAAGCAGAGGACATCGAGCCGGAGACGTCGGTCGAGGTGGAGGAAGAGCCGATGGAGGCGCCGGTTGAGGAGACGACCGAGGAAACCGTCGAGGATGATCAGGCCAGCGAAGCAGCCGAAGAGATAGCCGAGGAAGAACTGGATGAATCCGAGGAAGCAGACAGTGCAGAAAGCGAATCAGTAGAGGAAGAGAAAAAGGAGAAATGATATCATGGCTCATATGAAACGTGTTACTGTCCCCAGAACTTGGCCGGTGGAGCGAAAGACGCACAAGTGGTCGCTGCATCCATCGCTGGGTCCCCATCCCATCGAGCAGAGCATCCCGCTTGCCTTTGTCCTCCGGGATTATTTGCATTACGCTGACACCGCCGCGGAGGCCAGACACATTATTGCCTCCCGTGAAGTGCTGGTGGATGGCACCGTCCGGACCGACCCGCGCTTTCCCTGCGGGTTGATGGATGTCATTTCGTTTCCTCAGGCGGAGGAGCACTATCGGGTGCTCGTCGACGCCAAGGGTACCATACGGCTGGTTCCCATCGGGAAAAAGGATGCTGCATGGAAGCTCTGCCGAGTGCAAAACAAGACCACGGTAAAGGGTGGTGCAATGCAGATCAATCTCCATGACGGGCGCAACATTATCACTGAGGGAGACTACGGTACGGGCGACGTGGTAAAGCTGGCCATGCCGGGTCATGACATCCTGGAGACGTTTCCGCTCGCGCCCGGCAGCATGGGTATGGTCACTAATGGAAAACATGCCGGTGAAATCGCGACGATAACCGCCGTGGAGATCACGAGGAGCCCCCGGCCCAATGTGGTTAAGCTGGAGGGATTCTCCACCATCGAACCCTACGTGTTCGTCGTCGGGAAAGAAAAGGCATTGATTACGCTTCCGGAGGTGAGCGTCTATGAATGAGATGAAGGCACTCAAAGTCGAAAAAGTAACGGTCAACATCGGCGTGGGCGAGGGCGGCGAGCGGCTGCGTAAAGCCCGTCAGGTGCTTGAGGCGGTCACCAACCAGAGTGCTATCCTCACCATGTCGAAAACCATCAACAAGGACTGGGACATCCGGAAGGACATGCCCATCGGCTGCAAGGTGACGTTGCGTGGTGAAAAAGCAGAGGATTTCCTCCGGCGGGCCCTGGAGACGAGAAACAAACGAATCGCTGACTGGTCGTTTGACGAGCAGGGTAACGTCGCATTTGGCATTCCAGATCACACTGATTTCAAGGAAATGAAATATGACCCCAACATCGGGGTGTTCGGCATGGATGTCTGTGTCACCATCGAGCGACCCGGATTCCGGGTGAAGAAACGACGCATACAACCCCGGAAGATGCCAAAGCGTCATCGGATTACGCCGGAGGAGTCAATGGAGTTCCTGGAAGAAGCATTTGACGTCGAGGTGGTCTAAACATGGTTAAGATGAAGGAGAAACAGAAAGAGTACGGACGGCAGAAGGGCTGCATCCGGTGCGGGCGGAAACGTGGCATCATAAGAAAATATGGCCTTCGCCTCTGCCGGCAGTGCTTCAGGGAGACGGCGGAGGAAATCGGCTTCAAGAAATACGCCTGACGTTTTTCTACCGCAAAACTAAAAAGAACGGTCCGATACCCGTATAGAGATGACCATGGAATCAGGGCAACGGTATACCCGGCAGCCCATCGTGCTGGTGTCCGGCCATGTGGACCACGGTAAAACCACGCTGCTTGACCACATCAGAGGAACGACGGTCACGCTGCGGGAGGCCGGGGCCATTACGCAGCATATCGGTGCCACTGAGGTGCCCATCGAGATTATACAGGAACTCTGCGGGTCGCTTCTCAAAGGAGACCGGTTTGACATTCCTGGGTTGTTGTTCATCGATACCCCTGGTCATCACGCATTCACTACGCTGCGGGCCCGCGGCGGCGCCCTAGCTGACTTGGCTGTCGTCGTCGTGGACATCAACGACGGGCTTATGCCCCAGTCGCTGGAAGCCATCGACATCTTGAAGAAATACCGGACCCCGTTCATCGTGGCAGTCAACAAGATAGATACCATCCAAGGATGGCAGCGGACAGACGGCTGCATCGGGGATCGACTGAACCAGCAGATTTCCCGGACGCAGAATATATTCGAGGAAAACTTCTACGAAATCGTCGAAGGGCTTTTCGATCAGGGTTTTTCCTCCGACCGATATGACCGCATCCGTAATTTTACCAAGAACGTGGCGCTCGTCCCCATCTCAGCGAAGACCGGTGAGGGCGTCGCCGAGCTGCTCATGGTGATGGTGGGGCTGGCGCAGCGCTACCTAGAGAATAATCTGCAGACGGAGGAGCGCCCGGCGGAGGGAACCGTGCTCGAGGTCAAGGAGGAAAAAGGCCTGGGTACCACCATTGATGTCATCATCCACAGCGGCGTCATCCGGGCTGATGACTCCATCGTCGTCGGCGGCAGACATGGCCCATTTGTAACCTCGGTTCGCGCCTTGTTGAAGCCGCGTCCGCTCGACGAGATACGTGATCCATCGGAGCGATTCAGGCACGTGGAGAAAGCAAAGGCGGCCACTGGTATTAAGATAGCTGCTCCGGATCTCGACGACGTCTTCGCTGGTGCTCCTCTCCGTGTTGCTGGCGCTGACGTTGCGGCGGACATCGATGCCATCAAGGATGAGATGAAGATAGACATCCCGACGGAGGAGGAGGGCATCATCATTAAAGCGGATGCCATCGGCTCCCTGGAGGCCCTGGCCACCCTGCTGAAGGATACCCGGCTTCGGAAGGCAGACGTGGGCAGCATCTCCAAGAAAGACGTTATCGAGGCGTCCACCAATGAGGAGCCGCTCCACCGCGTCGTGCTGGGATTCAACACAAAGGTGCTCCCTGAGGTCCGGGAAGCCGTTCGCGACACCGACGTCCATATCATCCAGAGCCCGGTCATCCATACCATCCTGGAGGAACTGGAGCGCTGGCAGGATGAGCGGAAGCGACAGCTCGAGGAGCAACAGCGACAGGAAATCGTTCATCCTGGCGAGGTGCTCTTCCTGACGGACTGCACGTTCCGGGTGAGCAAGCCCGCCGTCATCGGCGTTCGGGTGCTCGCCGGGGAGATACGCCCCATGCAGCGATTGATGCGTCAGGACGGCGCTCCCGTGGGCACGATAAAGAGCATCCAGCAGGAGCAGCAGACCATAGACAAGGCCACGCAGGGCATGGAGGTCGCCGTTGCCATCGAGGGTGCCACCGTGGGGCGGCAGATTAAGCCTGAGCAGGTCTTCTATGTCGATATTCCATCCCGGGCGGCGCAGCAACTCGCCGAGATGGATTTATCCCCAGAGGAGCAGGACGTCCTCGACAAGGTCACCAAGATAAAACGGAAAGAGGACGCCTTCTGGGGCGTCTAGCAGATATTGTTTTATAGCAGCGCTGAATAATTACTTGGTGAGGTACCAATGAGAGATTTCATAAAAACTGGAATCGCCGTAGCAGTAATCATGCTGCTCCTCGGAAGTGGCATAGCCGGAATGGCCGGGCAGATGTCGTTCTCTGGACAGACCAGGGATGCAAGTATGGCACAATCAATGTCGTTTTCTATACAACCCACGACGCCGTACATCGAGCGAACATCCGATGAATACGTTAGCGTACGACTGGACGGCGCGAGCGCTGTCACCATGCAGGAGGGTGAACCCATGCTTCCCTATATAACGAAAACGATGACGTTCCCCCTAGGCACCCGCATACAGGATGTCGAGGTGACCCTCGGTCCGGTAGAGACGCAGCAGCTGGACGTACCCGTGGCTCCAGCCCCGAGACCGTTGCCGCGCAACATGCAATACACTGAGCCGGTGCAGCAAAAAGGTCCCATCTACGATAGGGGAGACTTGTATCCCGCGCAGTGGCTGCGCTGGCATACCGGGGCGGGTCTACACGATGGAGAACATGTCATGTTCCTGACGGTGCAGGCATTCCCGGAGCGCTACGCGCCGCAGGCCAACGAGCTTCACTGCGTTGACAGCATCGAGGTCACAGTGACCTATGAGGAGCCGGCTACATCGATGCTTACAGCTGATGCATATGACTTAGTGATTATTGCTCCGGCCGAGTTCACTGGACAGCTGGAGCCCCTCGTACAGCACAAGGAGGACCACGGTCTGGCTACCAAGCTGGTTACTCTGGACGAGATATACAGCGGCGCGTACTTCAGTGTGCAAGGACGCGACGGCGCTGAAAAGATAAAGTATTTCATCAAGGACGCGCTCGAAGACTGGGGTATAACCTATGTCTTGCTGGTCGGCGGAAAAAAATCATTCCTGACGGGCAACTGGGGCTATGATGGACCGACCAAGGTCGACGACACCCTGTGGCATGTACCAGTGCGCTATGCAGCTCTGGACGACAACGCAGAGAACGGGTATATCAGCGACCTGTACTTTGCTGATATCTACAATGGCACTGGTGACTTTGCAACCTGGGATACCAATGATGACGGTGTCTATGCTGCCTGGGCCTGGCGGCTGGGCAAGGATGTCATAGACGGCTATCCCGACGTGTACGTCGGCCGTCTGGCCTGTCGGAGCACTCGAGAAGTTGAGACCGTGGTCGACAAAATTATCACCTACGAGACGTCGACGGCGGGCTCGGAATGGTTCAACCGGATGCTGCTCATCGGTGGGGATACCTTCCCGGGCGACGACTACGTCGACGGAGAGGTTACCACGGAATACAGCTTTGGTTTTATGCCGGAAACGTTCGATGCCACGAAGCTCTTCCTGACGGAGGGAACGCTCACGCTCGGCGGCGGTGAGAGCACGCTTGCGGGCAAGTTCGCCTGGATAAACGTCATCCAGACTATGAGCAACGGCTTCGGCTTTGTGGCCTTCGACGGGCATGGCAGCCCGACGGCATGGGCAACTCATTTCAGTGATCCGAGCAACCATGATTGGATAAACGGCCTGATGACCTACAACATGGACTTGCTCAGCAACGGCGACATGCTGCCCGTGGTCACGGTCGGCGGCTGCCATAACAGCGAGTTCAATATCAGTCTGACGGATTTCGCCAAGAACGAGTGGACATATCAGCCGACCTATGAATGCTGGAGCTGGCACCTGGTCAAGATGCGCGGCGGAGGCTCAATCGCCACGCTGGGATACACCGGCCTCGGCTACGGCGCCACCGGTGACGGCGACCGGGATGGTATCCCAGACTGCATCGAATATCGGGGCGGCTTCATCGAAGGAAAATTCTATGAGGCCTACGGCCAGGATGGTCAGGACATGCTCGGCGCTGCCTTTGCATCATCTATCACGGAATACGTCAACGTGTTTCCGCCCATGGACAACCAGATAGACTGCAAGACCATCGAGGAATGGACCCTGCTCGGCGACCCCAGCCTCAAAATCGGCGGCTATTAGCCGCCATCTTTTCCCTAATTTTTTCTTTACATTTCTCGACCAGCACGTCAGGTGACAGTGTGGCATCCAGGACGACAAAGCGCTCCTCCTCGCGGGCAAGCCGGCGATAGTTTTCCTGCACCTGCTCAAGGAAGGCCCGATGCTCGAAGGGAGACAACGCCCGGTCGTCGATGCGACGGAGCGCCACGTCTGGGTCAAGTATGAACAGGAAGGTAAGATCCGGCGTGCAGGAGACGGGGCGATGCAGGTCGCGGAGCCACCGGACTGGCTCGTCTATGTTTTCGAGCCCGACGGCCTGATAGGCGATGGTGGAGTCTAGGTATCGGTCACAAAGTACGACCTTGTCGCTGGCCAGCCATTCCCGTACCTGGATGGTGTGCTCCACGCGGTCCGCCATGAAGAGAAATGCCGTCGTGGCGGGATTACGCCGCTCCGTTACTGCGTGCTCTACTGCGTCGCCCAGCCATGTATCGGTGGGCTCCTTCGTCCAGACGACGTCATGCTGTTGCTGGAGGGACTGGTGCAAGCTCCGGGAGACCGTGGTCTTGCCCGAGCCGTCGATGCCCTCGAAGGTGAAAAACCAGCCGGCCATACAGGTGAATGGCAGCCGGGCTATTAAAGATGTGCCATCAACGGCGTGCTCGCTTGAAGACACCCATCAGGGTATGGTACTCCCACTTTGAGAGCATCGCTCGACCGATGATACGCCGGAAGAG
>JBNGDQ010000030.1:9274-12799 GCA_049975285.1 Thermoplasmatota archaeon | reverse complement strand
GGATAAAGCCAAAAATGAATTATAATCCCAGCGGGATGTCATGCCATGAGCAACGTCTGCCCGCTTGATTTTCGCTACGGCCGCGACGTCATGAAAGAACTGTTCAGCGAGGAGGGACGCCTCCGCTACCAGCTCCAGGTTGAGGCGGCGCTTGCCCGCGCTCATGCCTCCCTGGGCAGGATTCCCGCGGAAGCAGCCGAGGAGATATCCGCGAAGGCAACGCTGGACTATGTCGACGTGGACCGTGTCCGGGAGATAGAGGATGAGATACGGCACGACGTGATGGCCATGGTGAAGGCGCTGGCGGAGCAATGCGACGGCGATGCCGGCAACTATATCCATCTCGGTGCTACCTCGTATGACATCGTGGATTCCGCCAACGCATTGCAGATGACCACAGCCCTGGACATCATCCTCGATGATCTGCAGGAGCTGCAGCGAACACTCATGGAGCTGGCCGACGAGCACCGTGATACAGTCATGCTGGGCCGGACGCATGGACAGGCAGCCCTGCCGGTCACCTTTGGCTTGAAGATGGCGGTCTATGCCGCTGAGACCAGCCGGCACGCCCGGCGCATCCGGGACTGCCGGAGCGAGATAGCCGTGGGGAAGATGTCGGGCGCCGTTGGAAGCGGTGCGGGCTTCGGCAACCAGTTTTTTGAGCTGCAGAGCCAGGTGATGAAAGACCTGGGGCTTGCGGCTGAAATGCCGGCCACACAGATCGTGGGCCGGGAGCGCTACATCCACCTGTTGTCGGTCCTGGCTAACATTGCTGCTTCACTGGAAAAGTTTGCCACGGAGATACGGAACCTGCAGCGCACCGAGATCGGCGAGGCAGCAGAGTCGTTCGGCGCCAAACAGGTGGGCTCCTCGACCATGCCGCATAAGAAGAATCCTATCACCTGCGAGCAGATATGCGGCCTGGCCCGGGTGGTACGAGCACAATTGCTGCCTGCCTGGGAGAACGCGGTACAGTGGCATGAACGCGACCTGTGCAACTCGTCATCGGAGCGCTTCATCCTGCCGCATGCCCTGGTGCTCACGGACTGGATTCTCTACCGGATGAACCGGGTCTTCGGGCATCTCGACGTGCATCCCGACCGGATGGCGGAGAACATTGAACGCAGTCAGGGGTTCCCGCTGGCTGAGGCGGTCATGCTCCGGCTGGTGGAGGCAGGCCTGGGACGCCAGGAGGCCCATGAGCTGCTCCGTCGGTGCTCGCTCGAGGCGATGGATACGGGTCGTCATCTCCGGGAGGTGCTCCTGGAGAACGAGGTCGTACGAGAGCATATGGACGCGAAAGAAATCGAGGAGGCACTGGATGCAACAGCCTATATCGGCGCTGCACCGGAAATCGTCCAGAGGACGCTGGACCGGCTATCGGAAGAGCTGGAAGAATGAGGACAGCGGCCTGACGTCGTTGTCCTGCACGTAGCTGAGAAGACTGATGAGGCTGTCACTGGGCAGCGCGCTGATGTCATCTATCTTTATCGAGGTTCCTCCTTCCCTGCCGTCCGGTGATGCACCTGTCTGGGTGTACGTGTTGGCGCTTTCAAAGTCCATGAGAAGCGCGATGCCGAACAGGGTACCGTAGCTCTGCGATGACCGGGTGGCGGTGTAGGCATCGTTGCCCAGCAGGTCGGTCAGGCATCCCATCCCTGCATAGGTGGCGAAGCCCTGCGCCTGCGTCGTTGCCTGATAGCGGTCGTTTCCGGCTACGTCGACCATGAGGCCAGCGCTCACCTTTTTCAGGCCGATGGCCCATCCCTCTCCGGCTCCCTGCGCGTTGGTGGTTGAGCTGTGCACGTCGTCGCCCAGGCAGTCGAGGAGGAGCGCGATGCCGCCGGCGATGGCGCTGCCCTGCCCGTAGCTTCCCCCGGTGTAGGCGTCGTCGCCGGTCACGTCGAGCAGGAACGCGATGCCGTTGGCGTTGGCGGAGGCCTGTGAGCGGTTGCCTGCCTGGTAGACATCGTTGCCGCTTATGTCGCAGAGGATGGCGATGCCGCCTGCATGGGCGCAGGCCTGCGTATAGCTGGCTGCCCGGTAGCTGTCGTCGCCGGTTGCATCGAACATGAACGTGATGCCCCCGCAGGTATACGACTGGGACCAGTCGCCCGTGCTGTAGACGTCATTGCCCGCGAAATCGAACAGCATGGCGATGCCGAGGAACGAGCTGGCTGCACTGCCCTGGTAGTAGTCGCTGCCAGCGGCATCTATCCGGAGTGTCGCCTCGCCATACTCGCGGACGGTGTAGATGTCATCGCCGCCGACATCGACGACGAGAGATACGTTGCCGGTATAGGTATCGTTGCCGCTGCCGCCGATGCAGATGTACCCAGAGGGATCCCGCAGGGTCTCATTGTATCCCGCATGACTCGCGATGACAGGCATGGCTGTACGCACGGATTGAACGAGAGACAGGCTGCCCTCCACCAGTTTCTCAGTATCGATTTTTTCGATGAGACTGAACAGGTAGCTGGTATTGCTCTTGAAAAACCCGAGGTCCGGGAGGATGTTGAACCGCTGACCCAGGACGGTACGGATCATGTCTCCCAGATCGGTCTCGCTTTCGTTGTGCTCCCGGAGAAACGCGATCTCGTCATCGGTGAGCTGCCGGGTGGCCTCACGGGAGAGCACCGTGGCCTCGTTGAGCGCCACGAGCAGCAGGGCAATGGCCTCCCGCAATTCATCCGGCATGGCTGCCGTCTGCTGGAAAAAGCGCTGCTGGTCCTGCTGGCTCACGGATATATCATGCAGGCTGTAGAAGGTAGCAAGGGCGTCCTCCAGCCAGGTTTGATTGGAGCGGTACAGCATGTCGACGTTGCCGGTCGCCTGCACCAGTTCCATGGTTATATTGGTCTTTGGCTGCCGGGCAAACAGGTCTATACTGGCCGGCAGTGCATGGATGAAGGATGAAATGTTGGCCAGCGTGGGCAGATCCCGTAGCTGGCTGTCGATGGGCGTCGCTGTGCTGTCGGCCTGCTCAGTGGTATAGGCGAGTGGTGTGAGCAGGAGCAGGAGGACGACGGCGACGCACACCTTTTTCATATACGATGGAAAATAGATGCGATATATAAGTAGATTGGTATTTGTATTAGTGCAGCCATATCTGGGTAATTGGTCACTGAACTGTCAACAATCTCCAAATGCTTTTATCTTATGATGGGATAGCCAGGCATGAAGCACGCTCTCGGGAGCATACTATTATCCAGCATTCTTGCCATCAGCGGCATACTCGTCATCATACTGAACATGTTCCATGAAAATATTCCTGCCTACGTGGGACTCGGTGTAGGACTGATTATGCTGGGCGTCATCATTCACTTCTGGAGTGATGGGCAGGCTGATGCGGAGCCCTGACCGCCGGGCGGCGCATCTCTTTTATATACGACGGGCCATTCAATCCTAGGCAGGGGTAGCCAAGCCTGGCCAACGGCGCAGGACTTAAGATCGCAACAGGGAAGGGTTCGAGGAGACATCCTGTCTTGAAGGAGTCCGAGGGTTCAAATCCCTCCCCCTGCACTT
>JBNGDQ010000030.1:0-9174 GCA_049975285.1 Thermoplasmatota archaeon | reverse complement strand
GTGGCATAAGATTAATATTTCAGAGGGTGATGTGGGGGCATGGCGCTCCCCGACGTGCAGTCATGGCGTCCGCAGTCCCGCTTCAAGCTCACCCGGGTGGGAATACAGGGCATCAAGAAACAGGTTTACATCCAGCGGCCGGAGCGGACCGTGCAGCTCATCGTGACCATGGACGTCTTCGTGGATCTGCCAGCATCGAAGAAGGGCAGCGACCTGTCCCGTAATTCAGAGGTCATTGAGGAGGTCGTAGAGCAGACCGCCCGGGAGCCGTCTCCAAGCCTGGAGGACCTGTGCGGAGACATCGCGAAGCGATTACTGGAGAAACATGAATATGCCACGCGCTCGGAGGTCTGTGCCTCCGCGGACTATTTCCTGGACCGGTTTACACCGAACGGGCGGAAGACCATGGAGCCCTACCGGCTCATGGCGGAGGTTATCGCCACGGAGGCACGGGTACAGCAGTTCATCGGCGTCGAGGTCACCGGTATGACCGCCTGCCCCTGCGCCATGGAGTCCATCCGGCAGAGTGAGGGAACTGAAGCGCGGATGACCCACAACCAGCGGAACGTCGCCACGGTCATCATGGAAAGCCGCGGTCAGGTCGACGCGGATGACCTGATCGATATTGCGGAGGCATCGATGAGTTCGCCGACCTATGAGATACTGAAGCGGAACGACGAGAAGGATGTAGTGGTCAACGCTCACGATAATCCCAAGTTCGTGGAGGACGTGGTCCGGGATTTGCTAAAAAACATCCTGGAGCGATACCCTGACCTGCCTGACGACGTCGAGATCGTCGCGAGGAGCACCAGTCTTGAATCGATTCATAAACATAACGCGTTTGCCGAGCGGGTGACAACGCTTGGAGAACTAAAAGAAAGGGAGTCATAATATGCTGGGAAGATGTCCAGACCACGGCTATTATCGGGCGGAGCGATGCCCGGTATGCAAGGAAAAAGGAAAGTTTTTGATGAGCGACGAGGAAATCCGGAAGCTGGGGGGGACCGTCACCGGCATCCTGCGGCATTTCCCGGAGCAGTTCGGCATCCGTATGGATCACCACGGCTGGGTGAACCTGGGAGAACTCGTCGACGCCATCAAGGGCGAGCGGCTGAACTTCCACTGGCTGCGCATGGAGCACATCGTGGCGCTCGCTGAAACAGACGACAAGGGACGCTACGAGGTAGACGACGACTGGGTCCGCGCCACCTATGCTCATACCATCGACTTGGATCTCTCCGACCTCCCGCGGAGCGATGCCGACGAGCTCTACTATCCCGTCACCCAGGAGGAGGCCGACATCATCGTGGAGACCGGCCTGTACCCCAGCGACCGGGCCAAGGTCCATCTCAGCCGGACGAAGGAAAAGGCGATGGAAGCCGGCCGGGTGCGCACCGACAACCCCGTCATCCTGGCCATCGATGCAGCCCAGGCCAGGGAGGACGGCGTCGACATCCGGAAGGCCGGCCGCGACGTCTGCGTCTCCGACGAGATCGATGCCAAATATCTATCCCTGGTGGATGAAGAACAGTAAATTTTTATATCCGTCCCGGTATAGCGCTCGGGGCTCGTGGCTCAGCTAGGTAGAGCAGCAGGCTCTTAACCTGTCGGTCAGGGGTTCGAATCCCCTCGAGCCCGCTCCTTTTTGTCAACCCTGGCAAATGGACAGCATAATATAGGCGACGACGGATAACCGAGTATGACATCATACAGTCGGCCTCGTGTCGTCGTCAGCGCCTGCCTGGAGTTCGAGCCGGTGCGCTACAACGGCCAGGTTATGCCCGCCCAGATCGTACGGGACCTGCAGCCCTACGTCGACTACGTCAAGGTTTGCCCTGAATATGAAATCGGGCTGGGCGTACCCCGGGATCCCATCCGCATCGTGCGGGAGCAGGGCAAGGAATGGCTGCTACAACCCCGGACCGGGGAGGACGTCACCGAGGCCATGGATGCATTCACCGACAAGTTCATCACCTCGTTACCCCCCGTGGATGGCTTCATCTTCAAATCCGGGTCGCCCACCATCGGGCTCCACAACATCAAGGTCTACGCTGGCATCGACAAGCCAAACATCGTGGATAAAACCAGCGGGTTTTTCGCCCGGAAATTCGTGGAGCGCTACCACGGCTACCCGATGGAGGAGGACGACCGGCTGCGCAATAATCGCATCCGGCATCATTTCCTCACCAAACTGTTCACGTTTGCTGCGTTCAGACAGGCAACAGAGAACGGCACTGACCTGGATACATTCCACGTACACAACCATCTGCTGTTCACCACGTACAATCCAGCGGCGACAACCCAGCTCGACGAACTCCTAGCATCCATGAGTGTAAGTGAATCTGACTATCTTGAAGGCATGAAACACGTACTGGCAAAACCACCCGTCACTGAGAGCTACGTAACCACGGCAAACCAGATACTGGACGCCATGAATCCAGAGCTCACCCAGGCGGAGCAGGCATTCCTGAACGAACAGGTAGCCGCCTATGCCGCAAATCTCCTATCAGAGCATGGTATCCTCACCCTGCTCAGGGCCTTCCTCATCCGGTTCACGCATCCCCTGGCAGAGCAGAGCCTTTTTGCCCCCTACCCCCGGGAGCTGCTCCCCCCGGCCGAGCAATACCGGGACCACGACTACTGGAAGGATGAAGTGTTCACCTATGGATGACCGCCGCGTCCAGCAGCTCAACGATGCAGCCCCACAGGCAGGCCCAGTCGTCTACTGGATGAGCCGGGACCAGCGCTGCAGGGACAACTGGGCGCTCATCCATGCAGTGGAGCTTGGCAAAGCACGGAACAGTCACGTCATGGTCGCCTTCTGTCTCGTTCCATCAATTCTGGATGCCAGCATACGACAGTATGCTTTCCTGCTCGACGGCCTCAAGGAGACGGCATCGACGCTGCACCAGCATGGCATCCCGTTTTACCTGCTCACCGGCGAGCCAGCCGACCGGATACCCCGATTCGTGGAAGAACACGACGCCGGCTCACTCGTCACCGATTTCGATCCACTCCGAATCAAGCGAGACTGGAAACAGCACGTCCTCGACACTATCGAGGTTCCCCTGTACGAGGTTGATGCGCACAACGTGGTCCCCTGCCAGGTGGCATCAGACAAAAAAGAATACGCCGCCTACACCATCCGCCCGAAGATACACCGCCAGCTCTCCTCCTTTCTGCAGACGTTTCCGCCTCTCCCGCAGCAACACATCTCCCAGAAAGACCTCCCCGACGTCGACTGGCAGGCCGCCCGAGCATCCCTCACCATCGACGAAGACGTGCCGGTAGTTGAATGGCTGACCCCCGGAGAACAGGCTGCACAGGCAACGCTGCAGCACTTCCGCACGGAGAAATTACCGGGCTACCCGGAGCAGCGGAACGACCCCATCATCGATGGACTGTCCAACCTGTCACCCTACCTGCACTTTGGCCATATCAGCGCGCAGCGGGTCGCCCTTGAGGTGCAGCAGACTGATACACCGCAGGAAGCCAAGGATGCATTCCTGGAGGAGCTCGTCGTTCGCCGGGAACTCTCCGATAACTTCTGTTTCTATGAAGCTCGCTATGATAGCCCAGAGGGATTCCCGGACTGGGCCCAGAAGACACTGGATGAACACCGCGATGACGAGCGAGAATACGTGTATACATTCGAGGAGTTCGAGCAGGCCGCCACGCACGACGAGCTATGGAATGCGGCGCAACGGGAAATGATGCAGCGGGGCAAGATGCACGGCTATCTACGCATGTACTGGGCAAAAAAAATCCTGGAGTGGACTCCGTCACCTGGAGAAGCGATGCGCATTGCCCTCTCTCTCAACGATCGATACGAACTCGACGGGCGTGATCCCAACGGCTATACCGGTGTAGCCTGGGCCATCGGCGGGGTCCACGACCGGGCGTGGCCGGAGCGACCCGTTTACGGCAAGGTCCGCTACATGAGTTACAATGGAGCCAGACGAAAATTCGACGTCGACGGCTACATAGACCAGGTTGCATCCCTCTAAACAGGGCGGAAAGATTTATGAATACAATAGCGGTTAATACATGGAGGTGTACATGATGGATTCTTCAACCCTGCGGGACATCGTCATCCTGGGGCGGCTTCCCTTCCTGGCCGGCGGATTCCTGTTGTTCTGCATCGGCGCCCTGCTGGCTCTGCTCTCCGGGGCCTCGTTTTCCCTGTCACGGTTTCTGTTCGGCTACGCCATTTTTTTCACTGCACAGCTGTCGCTGTCATACAGCAATAATTATTATGACGTCGAGGTGGACCGGTACAGCCAGCAGACCGCTATCTCTGGAGGCAGCTCGGTGCTGCTGCGGCGACCCGACCTCAAACCCTTTACCATCCAGTTTGCTCTGCTCCTCGTCGTCCTCTCGCTCATCCTCGCCGGTGCCTTTGCCGTCATCTATGACTATCCCTGGTGGTTCGTGGCCTTCGTGGCCGGCGGCAACGCCCTCGGCTGGTCATATACCGCCCCTCCATTACGGCTGGCCTACCGGGGCTGGGGCGAGATGGCCACGGCGCTGACCTATGCCTTCCTGATGCCCGGTATCGGTTTCCTCACGTTCATGTCACAGTTCACGTGGCCATTCGTGCTCGTGGCTGCGCCGCTGCTGCTCTACGGCCTGGAGTTCATCCTCAGCGTCGAGCTGCCGGACTATGCAAGCGACCGACGGGCTGCCAAACGCACATTCGTGGTCCGATGGGGAGAACACGCATCGCTGACGGTTATCCTGCTGGCACTCCTCGCTGGCACCGCCGTATTCGCAACGCTGGCCTTGTTCGCCAGCGTCGACGTTCCCTTTGACTTCGGGATACTGGCACTCTTGTCCCTGATACCCTTATCTATCGGCGCAGTAGGACTCTATCAGGGACCAGAAACCAGGGATGCCATCGAGCGGATTGCTCTGGGGAACATCGCTGGCCTGAACCTGTTTGCCCTGGCGGTCATCATCTACTTTGCCTTCCTCTTCCTAGGATAAGCAAAATAGGGAAAAATTTAGAAATGGTTATATAAAAGATAGTACTTTTTTGGTACAGGAGGGGTCTCATGGAAGCAAATGAAACCACATTTTTGAAGCTGCGGCGTTTCAACGCCGTCATGGGTGTATTCCATCTGATACAGTCCGGCCTGATGTTCATGCTGAGCGACTTCGACCGTACCTTCCCCATCACCGGGGTACACCTTGAATACAACGAGGTCACAGAATCACTCACCGCCGTCACCCAAACCTGGGGAGAGATACCCCTGGCGCCGCTGGTAGCATTATTCCTGCTCATCTCCGCCATCGCACACTTCACGCTGGCCACCGTCGGCTACGAATGGTACAAGCGCAAGCTCCAGAAGCACATGAACCCGGCACGCTGGTACGAGTACTCAATCAGCGCGTCGCTCATGATCGTCATCATCGCCATGCTGACCGGCATCTACGATATCGGCGCCCTCGTCGCCATCTTCGCCCTGACCGCGGTGATGAACCTCTGCGGCCTCATAATGGAGCGGCACAACCAGACGACAGAAAAGACGGACTGGACGAGCTACATCGTCGGCTGCATCGCCGGCATTGCACCCTGGATCGTCATCGGCATCGCCTTCTTCGGGGCCTTCGTCGCCTCCCAGGGAGAAATGCCCGACTTCGTCATCGGCATCTATTTCTCGATAGCATTCTTCTTCAATCTCTTCGCGGTCAACATGGCACTCCAGTACAAAAAAATCGGGAAATGGAAGGACTACCTCTACGGGGAACGCATGTACATCGTGTTGAGCCTCGTCGCCAAGTCAGCGCTCGCCTGGCAGATATTCTTCGGTACCCTGCAACCCTAGGGAGACAGCGACGCAGCCAGCTGAATCAATTCCTCGACGGCCGGATCGGTCGCATAGCCGCGGTCCTGCCAGCGTATCACACTGGAGCGATCCAGCAGATAGACGTAGGCGTAGCTGGTATCCTCAATCGATAACGCCTCCTTGAATACCGTGGCGTCACCGTAATAGGTCACCACGTAGTCGTGCTGCTCCACGGGAATACCAGCCCGCATCCCGCCGTCTATCATCCCGGACAGGAGCTGCCAGTGCCATCCCTCGATGACCGGCAGCTCATACGCCACGTAGCCCTCCTGCCCAGTGTATGCCTCCGCGTAGGGACGCATCCAGGAATCCAGCATGGACTGAGCCTCCCGGACAAACGCCACGCCGACCAGCGCTACTCTCCCCCCGGCGGCATCCGGCAGTGTCACCTCGACGCCGGACAGTGCTCTGCCGGTAATCCGGGGAAAGACATCGCCGACGACCATTGTCGCCTTAGGGGATAAAACAGAAATACCAGACAGTCATCTCCGCTGTGCCCACGTTGCCGCTGGTGTCCTCGGCCCGTGCTTCGAGCGTATAGGTCCCCAGCCCCCAGCCAGTCCACTTCCATTCATGTTGCTGGCTCTGGCTGTCCCAGGCGGCGTCACCGCGTTTTTCTCCATCGATGTAGATGTCCACGTCGAGTTCCTCGGGCTGATTGAAGTTATCTGTCGCCTCGACGGCGACGGGCCCCAGCCGGAATCCACCCGGTGACATGGTATCCGCGATGAAGCTGAACGGGTTCGGCAGCAACGGTAACCCTGAAAAATGCAGGTAATCTTCCCGGGGATTGACGATATCCACGACTGGCGCCTCGTCGTCCTCGCCGCCCGGCACGGTCAACGACCGGGTCATCGAACCGTACAGACTGCAATACGCTGTCACGGCAAGGACATCGCCGGCCTCCGCCGGCACCACATACCAATACGTGAACACGTTCGCCGGCTGGCTCTCGTATTCCTCGCTCAATACCAGGTCACCGTTCTGCTCTACCTCCACCAGGTAGATGTAATGGCCATCTGGATCCAACGTGGCATGCGTTATCGTCACCGCCAGCGTCTGATTATCCACGGTATATGCAAGATCCATGTCATCCGGGGGATTAGCCATCACAACGGGCGCAAAAACCCCCAGACCCGCAATCAGCAGACAGACCACGGTCATCTCGCTCACAATACGCTTTGCTTTGCCTTTCATGTGACCTCCAGGGATATAACCCCGGAGGCAGATAAAAAGGTTTACCTCAACGATTTACCCGACAGGTGGCAGCTCTGGCTCATGCAGCCCGGCAGCCCAGGCCACGCTCCGACGGACTAGCCACCAGTTGTACTCCTGACCGAGCAGCTCCCCGAAATAGTTGAACACATACCGCTCCACCGGTCCGGCAAAGTTTGGAATGCCATGCCCCAGATATTCCCGCACGGTACCATTGACTACCACGCGATGCTCCGGATGTGGCCCATACAATACCACGTTGCCCTCCCCGTAGGTCGTGGCAACAGCCGCCGCCGTCCCCTTGATGTCCGTGGTCACATTTTTCCATATCGTCCAGCCCCCCAGCGAGGGACGCCAGTAATGCAACGGCATGGTCTCCATGGGCTCCTCATTGTAACGGAGCAGCGTCGACACCGAGCCATGCAGACTGTCGCCCTGCCCGGCTGGATACATACCCGGTCCACCGGCATACGTGATATGCCGGATGTCGTCGTCGTACCCGGCAAAGATAGGATGACTGTCTACAACAGCGGTTTCAACGCTCGCATAGTAGGGATAGCTATCATTGTCATAGTCATGAGAAAAGGCATCAAAACCAAACTTGAGGAGGTACTGCCACTCGCCGACCACGTCATCATTGATGTAGACATCAGCAATGCGGAGCACACCCTGATTCACCCGGCGCTGAAACAGGCTTCGGGGCTCCTCGAACCCCATGCTGGCTGTATTGGCGCCCCCGCAGATACCCACGTAGCCGCCGCCCTCCGCTATGAACCGCTGCACCGCAGTACGCCACGCAGTATCAACCCCGTCGACGAGATACGCAGACGCGCTGGCTCCGATAAGGAGCACATCAAAATACTCGGTGCTAAATGAGACGTTGCCCGCGCCTCGTACATCGTCAGCATCGACCACGGTCACCTCGAAGCGATAAGAGTCGTCACCCTGCGTCCAGCTGTAGTTGAAGATACCATTGAAGTAGCGGTTGTTCCACCCACAATCATAGAGCGCCACGCGTATCGGCTGCACGTCAGCCGGTCCCTCCACGCCTTTTTCCTTCAGACCACCCAAAGCAGGACCGTCATGATGGTAGACACCGGGAGCAGCGGCACCCATACAAAAGACGGCCACGAGTAACAGACCGATAATCGCTGTACGGCTCATCGCCCGTTTATTTCCAGGGTCCTACTTAAAGCTATCCCTCATGCAGATCGCGGAGAAACTGCTCCGCCGTGGCGAGATGTCCCTGGAGTTTCTCCTCGTCCATGCGCTGCAGCGCAGCCGTCATCACCCGCATGCGGGGATTCCCGGCAAAAAAATCCCGATGTTTATGGATAAACCGCCAGTAGAGGCCATCCCAAATATCACACCAGTCACCGCGGGGGTAGTTGCTCATCTTCCGAATGTAATTAGAGGAGCTGATGTAGGGCTTCGTCGTTATCAGGCCGCCGTCTGCATACTGACTCATCCCGTAAACGTTGGGCACCATCACCCAGTCATAGGCATCGATGAAGAGCTCCATGAACCACCGGTATATCTCCCGGGGATGTATCTCACAGAGAAACATGAAGTTACCGAGCACCATGAGCCGCTCGATGTGATGCGTGTAGGCATGGCGATACAGTTTCTCTATAGTCACATCGACGGGCTCAATACCCGTCGATGCATCATAAAACGCCGCTGGCATGACCGTATCATGTTTCCAGAAGTTGCCGGTGCGCTGCTCTGTACCCCTGAACAGGTACACGCCCCGCATGAACTCCCGCCAGCCAATGAGCTGCCGGATAAAACCCTCCAGATCGTTCAACGGCACATCATGTTCGTCGGCATACGTCAGCGTGGCGTCGAGCACCTGCCCGGGGGTAAGCAGGCCACTGTTGAGCAGGGGCGACAGCACCGAATGGAACAGGAATATCTCATCCCGGACGATGGCGTCCTCATAGTCACCGAACAGCGACAACCGTTTTTCCAGGAAATCCATGAGCCAACGCGCTGCATCGACATGTGTCACCGGGTACATGAAATCGTCGATGCTGCCGGGATTGCCGGGAAACCGTTGCTCGACGTAGCGGCGGGCTTCTGCAACGTATTCGTTTTCCTCAACGTCAGG
>JBNGDQ010000029.1:0-13090 GCA_049975285.1 Thermoplasmatota archaeon | reverse complement strand
ACCCCGCCGGGCACGGAGATGTTCTATGAAGGCGAGCAATCCGCCTGGGTGCACCCGGAGACGGGTACCATCATCGACTACGACAAACACATCCGCCAGTATCTCGTGTTCCCTGATCTCAATCGTATGCCATCGGACCTGGATACCACGGCTCGGCTGAGCGGTACCATCGCCATGTTCAATCTCTCCAATGCAGCCAGTGAGGATCCCTACGACAGATGGAATGCTCAGGTGGAACAACACGTCTGGGTGGACGAGGCATCCAGCGACGACATGTATATGGTGTGCAGCGAGACGATAGCGCGAGATACATCAGGTCATCTACTGCCAAGTGATTTCCAGGCCTACAGCATAGACGGTGTCGACCCGGATACGATGCAGTATGACCCGCATTTCAGCAATAAGAGCGGTGGGCTGACGTTCCCCATCGGCATCGAGCCCCGGGATTACGAGTTATGGAACAGCGACATTGGAACGGTATCCACCGCGCAGTATATGGGCCAGGATACCCTGGCTGGGCTGCCCGTCTACCGCTACGTGGTCTCAGTGAGAGAGTACCCGCGGGGCATCATGGAGATCCCGGGTATGAGCGACCGGCATATCGACCTGACCTACACGGGTGACACGGTCTACTACGTGGAGCCCACCACGGGGGGTATCGTCAACGTGGAGAAGACAGGGACGGTCAACGCCACGTTCCCTGACCTGCATACCATCCCCGAGAACGTCGTGTCGTCGCTGGAGATGACGGGCGAGCTCTGGATTCTCGGGCAGGGAAGCACCAGCATCCGCATGGAGCGAGTAGTGACGGGGACGGATTTCCATTATGATGGAGACCGCAAGGTCGTCATCCTGCAGGATAATACCACGGTCTATGATACAGAGACCGGCGAGGTCGTCGAGATGGCCTCCGGCAGCGAGGTACACGGCGTCTACGCTGACACGGCCGAGGAGGCCCCCGACTACGGTGACATGCACCGCGATGGTATCTTCACGTTCCCACCGGGCGTCCACAAGAAGACCTATCATATGTGGAACACCGAGATATCCACGACGTCGCCCGTCCGCTTCGTGCGCGAGGAGGACCATGAGGGCATCCATACGTATCTATTCGAGACGGTTGAAACCCGGCAGGTCTACGACCCGACGGAGGGCATCGAGCAGGACGTCCAGTATACCACGACGACTCGGTACTGGGTGGAGCCTAACAGTGGTTCCGTCATCGACATGGAAAAAGTATCAGAGAAAAAAGTCAACCTGTTCAATTATCTCATCGGCGTTCCCGGCCCCATCTGGATGAAAGCCTACGAGCTCACACTCTCCTTCTCCGATGCCACGGTCGCAGCGAACGTCAAATCCGGGCGAGATGCAGCGGCGCAGATGCAGCTCTCCGGCCGGACGATGCCCGTCACCGAGCTCGACCTCTCCACCTCGCAGCTCAGGGATAGCGTCGCGGCGGCGAAGCAGCAAAAAATGCAGGTGCAGGAGCTCGATGAAAGCAAGATCAAAGCCGTGGACTTCCACTACTGGATGAGCCAGGCGTCCGTCGAAGAAATGGCTGACGACGCCCAGACCGCCGGCTTCCTGTTGATGCTCTTCCAGGTCATCGTGCCCCTGTTGCTCGTCATCTTCGGCGTGGCGCTCATCGTGCTCTGGTACGTCAACCGGCCTGAGTAGCTACCGGAACTGCGGCCGCCGGCTCAATACGCGCGGCAGAGATAATGGTTCGAAGGGACGATCCATCATATGTTTTTTGATGAACTCCTGGAGCTCGTCGAGGGACAGCTCATCGGGGCAGTCGAAGCGGCAGCGAGGCTGGAAAATGCCATCTTTTTCCCGGTCGCCGTAGACGATGATGACGGGTACCCATTCCTTCTCGGCGGTACGGATGCGCTTCGACACGCTGTCGTCCCGGTCATCGACGTCCACCCTTGCGGGAATGCTGTCGGCCAGCTGGAGGCAGTCCTCGATGAAGTCATCCCGGACGGGGATGAGCCTGACCTGGGTGGGTGACAGCCAGAAGGGGAGCATGCCTTTGTCGCCCTGCTGCATCTTTTTCGCCTCGGATTCCAGCAGAGCGCAGACGCAGCGGTCGATGCCCCCCGAGATGGAGGTATGCAGGAGCAATGGATACCGGGGTTCGCCGGCATCGTCAGCGTAGGTGATATCGAAGGATTCCGGGTTTTCCACGTCGATCTGGACCGTGGAGAGCGCGAAGGATTTCCCCACGGAGTCGTTCATGTTGAACTCATATTTGGCTACGAAGTAGAAGTAGCGTTCGTCCCACATCTCCACCAGGATGGGGCGGCCCCATTCCCGGGCCAGGTCGACGGCGAAGGCTGTGTTGTCCTCGTAGAAGGAGCGGACGAAGCGCACGGCTACCTCGCCTTCGAGTTCGTTGAGCTTGACCCATTCGAGGGAGAGCTTGAACTGCCGCTGGAACTCCTCCAGGGCCTGCTCCCGGTCAGCGCAGAGGGTATGCATGTCGGGCATGGTGAACGCCCGGAGTCGCTTGATGCCGGAGAGCTCCCCGTGCTGCTCCCGTCGGAACGACCGGGCCAGCTCGAAGAGCCGCAAGGGAAGCTGCCGGTAGGAGATGACCATGTCATGCGCCATCAGGTACTGCCCGAAGCAGGCAGCGAAGCGCATGAAGAGTTCGTCCTTGCCGCTGCAGATGCGGTACTGCCGGGCGGGGAACTTGGCGAGATATTTTTTGAGGGCCGGATGCTCCGTGTCATACATCAACGGGGTTTCGACCTCCATGGCGCCTGCGCCCAGTGACATTTCTTCCACTTTGCGCTCCAGCAGTTTTTTTACCAGCCGGCCCTTGGGATACCAGCGCATGTGGCCGGGTCCGGAGCCCGGTTCATAGTCCACGAGTTCGAGGTCCTGCATCAGGCGGATGTGGGCTGGCTGCTCCGTGGTAGCCCGGCTGCCATGGGCCTCGTATTCGTAGAACTGCTGGAGTTCCTCGTGGCCCGTGAAGTCATATTCATCGGCTGGAATGAGGTCGCCGTCCGGGGTGAGCACGTAGAAGGTGGATGGCGCTGGTTTTTCTTCTTTGGTTTCTTTCTGTTTCTCGGGGGTAATAGTACGGGAGAGCTCTGCCAGGGGGTGGCCCTTGCAGCGGAGGGCGAAGGCCTTGTACCAGCCGAAGGGCGCGTGTTTGACCGTGAACGTCTCGCTAAGGCGCTTGCGGAGCATCGACAGGGCCTCCATGGCGGTATCGATGCCCGCCAGATTGGAGGAGAGATGCGCATAGGGGTAGAGCATGACGCGGTCGACGTTGACCCGGGATGCAACATCCTGGATTTCGGTGACGGCGTTGTCCACCACGGCGGGGATGTCGCTCTCGTCGGGCTGCTCGACGGCCACGAAGACCGCCAGCGCTTCGTCCAGCCGGTCCTCAGATGTCTGGAGCTCCTCGGCGGTATCGATGGCCTTCTGTTTGGCTTCGTATTCGATGTAATCGGTGTGGAGCAGCAAAAGCTTCATGGGAGTAAAGCGACCGAGGATATAAAAATCTTACAGATACGGGCGCAAGACCTCGCGCATCTCGCCAGGGTGGCGGAGACCGGGCAGGGTGACCGTGGTGCTGTCGCCGTGGATGGTGACGTCGGCGTAGCCGAGCAGCCGCCCCGTCATGCTCTGAGACACGTCTATGCCGTTGATGTCTGTCAGCGGCATCTCTCTTGTCTCCATGCGGAGGAGGAACGCGTAATGGTCGATGGCTTTGATGACCCGCTGGCTGGTGGCCAGGTAGCGGATGCGTATCCATTTCACGACGGCGTACAGCCAGAAGAGCAGGCCGATGCCGTACAGCCAGATGGTGGCGAGGCCGAGCAGCCAGAAGGGCCAGAGCGACCGGAGCGTCATTCGCCGTCGCCAAACAATTCGCTCGCCTTTATTGAAATGTAGACGAGTATGCAGGCTCATTATATCCCCATGACGATGCGGAGGAGATCTCGCAGGCCCGGCGACAAGCCCAGGATGAGCACGAAGAACTTGATCAGCCCGGTCAACATGGGCCGGTCGGTCAGCTCGTCCCTGAGGTAGACGTCCAGGCCGTAGATGATGGCCAGGATGATGCCCAGCTTGGCCAGGGGATACCCGATGCCCCCGGCGTTTTCCATCAGATACAACGGCAGTGGATGTTTTTCTCCGTAGCTGATCCCCATGCCGAGGGGGTCGACGACTGCCAGGTAGCTCACCCAGCCGTCCACCATGTGCCCGAACAGCATTGACAGGTTGACCACCCCGACGCCGGGCTGCCAGTCCAGCCAGCGGGAGGCCACGTAGACCAGCCCGGTGATGCCGCTGGCCAGGACCACGACGAGGGGGACGATGGCCAGGTTGACTGCCTCGTAGCTCCGCCAATGATTGCCGAGCACCCAGATGCCGATGAGGTAGAGCGAGGGGAGCAGAAAGAATATGCCGAGGGAGAACAATCCGCTGGTTTCATGGTGCGGGAGCACTTCATAGAGGGCATAGGCGAGCAGCGCGAATCCAGCCATCAGCAGCGGAGAAACCGTTTCGATGCACCAGTCTCCCAGCAAGAGATGTAATACGGCATAGCCGGCGACCAGCACGGCCAGTGACGCTGCGAATATCTGTCGTCCCCGCTGCCGGGATGTCCGGCCGGCGAGGAGGGCCACGAGGAGGCCCAGAGCCACGTAGACGCCGATCTGGATGTAGATGACGGGTGAGATGAACAGATAGGTGAGCGGTCGTTCGAACAATCCACTGTCTTCGAGCGTGCGGAGCGTTGCCCCGAGGATGATGAAGGGGGTGGCGCCGGCGATGAATCTCGCGTCGACTTTGATGTCCAGCCGCTGGAAGACGCGGTACATGCCATAGAAGGCCACGAGGAGCAACAGCCCGTATACCAGCTCGGAGAGCAGTGTGTAGCCCGCTGCTGCCTCGACACCGTGATGGCTGACGGGTTCTCCGACGGCATCGGCAACCACGGGCCCCACGAAGTACTTCCAGATGAACTGGTCGTATACGAGCTCCGGCGCGAGGATGAAACCGGCGGCGACGCCTGCGGCGATGCCGGCAGCCGCGATGATGATGGTCCGGCGGTGCATCATGAGGGAAACAGGGGTGTACTAATAAAACTGTTTACGGCGGCTGGAAAAGGATATAAACCAGTGGAGCATCCCATGGCTCGTGATGCAGCGTTTTTCCTGCTCTCGCTGTACCCGGTGTTGCACGTCGTCCGGCAGCCCGGTTGAGGATGCATCGTTTCGGCGGGCTCGGGCGCTGCTCGCATCCAGGCTGGGCCTCGTCTGGGCTCCAGGGGATGGCTCCCATGGCGTGTTGTTGTTCAATGATGAGGTGCGGGAGCTGCAGCGGCAGGCTGCCCTTCAGGACGTTGCCTTTCATCCAGTTCCCTTGATATACTGTATGGATGACGATTCGGGGAGCCTGGTGGTCCTGGCCTGGCGGTTTGGCAGCGTTGTCTGCCCGTTTCTCGATGGAGGGAGATGCCTGGCGCACGAAGTCAAGCCCCTGATCTGTCGTTCATTTCCCCTGGTCAAGGCGCCGGGATCGCAGGGCTACGAGGTCTCGACTCGATGTCCCGCTGCCCGGGATGTCCCGGGAGTGGATGCATCACTGTTTCCCGGGGAGCTGGAGGCTATCAGCCGGGCGGATGCCCGGATGGTGGAGCTGTTCCGGTTGTTTGAGCGTCTCAGCTCGACCGGGGTGATTCATCCCCGCCGGCTGGATGAAGATGACGGTGCTTTTTCCCCGGCAGTGATGCCGCGGGTGGTCTGCATCGAGGATGTCGGGGTGCCGTGCCGGGGTGGATAGCCGCAATCGAGACACTCGTTAACAATAGTTACTTTTATATAAAAGCGTGGGCTTATTTATCAATGAAACTGCAACTTGCCGCGATAGGCATCGCTGTATTGTTTTTACTGCCGGGCGCCATCTATGGATCGACCCCCGATGATTCCAGTACCCCGTCAATGGAGGCCACGGCCACGCTCTCGTTTTCCGCCCCGACGGTGACGGCTGCGGGCAGCTATCTCTCAGTGTCGCTTCCCGGGGCATCATCCAGTATGCCGCGGGAGGGAGCCCCGATATTGCCTACGGTGCAGCATACGTTCACGTTCCCGCTGGGTACCACTATCCTTGATGTGACCTGTCAGCCGTCCGGCCGGCAGATAGAATACCTCTCCGGCAAAGTCATGCCGGCTCGTCAGCCGGTCGCCATCGGGTCCCCCGCTTCGTTCACCCTTAAAGAGGACCGGGAGATATATGGCAGCCAGTCTCTGTTTCCGGGTCGCTGGCATGAACATCGACTGGGCGGCGGCCTGGCGGATGGCGAGCGCGTCACCCTGGTGACGGTCACCCTGTATCCCGTTCAGTATAGCCCGGCTCAGGATAAACTGGTACATGCCTCTGAGCTGGACCTCCAGGTGGAGTATCGGCAGCCGCAACAGGCGGCGGCCAGCCCGGGGTCGAACCTGCTCGTCATAACTGCGGAGCAGTTCACCGACGCGTTGCAGCCCCTGCAGCAGCATAAAGAGAGCCGGGGCACGTCAACCCTGATTGAAACCGTGGATTCCATCGCCGATGCCTATGAAGGCCGAGATGCATCGGAGCAGATAAAATACCGGATCAAGGAGGCCGTGGAGCAGGACAATGTATCCTCGGTGCTTCTGGTCGGCGGCAGCGACGAGCTCCCCGTCCGGTATACCCACGTCGAGTTGGATGGAGACAATGAAGTGTTCGCCTCTGATCTATATTATGCTGACATCTATACAGCCAGCGGCGAATTTTCCAGTTGGGATACCAACGGCAACGACGTCTTCGGTGAATACGAGTGGGAGGGCAACACGGATGACGTCGACCTTTACCCGGATGTCTGGCTGGGGCGCCTGCCCGCGGTCTCAGTCAACGAGGTCACCACGGCGGTCAACAAGATTATTTCCTATGAGACAGGTGAGGCGTATACCCAGAACTGGTTTACCACTCTGATAGTGGCGGGCGGTGATTCGTTCACGGATGCCTATGGAGAAAATTCGGGTGTCCGGGAGGGTGAAGTCGTCAACCAGGAAGTCATCGATGTGATGGATGGCTTCGTGCCCGTCAAGCTCTGGGAGTCAAACGGCAATGCTTACACCCTGAATAATTTCGGTCAGGCCTTCGCGGATGGAGCTGGCTTCGCTTCGTTTTCCGGTCACGGCAACCCCAGCGTCTGGGCGACCCATGCCTTGAACGGCAGCCGTCGTCTCTGGATCCCCACCAGCTCGGGTATCCCGGGAGCAGCGGGTGGCTTCCGTCTCTCTGACATCCAGGCCTTATCCAACGGGGATGAGCTCCCCGTCGTGGTCACCGGAGCATGTTCGACCAGCAAGTTCACCGAGCAGGATGACTGCTACGGCTGGAGCTTTATCACGAATCCAGATGGCGGCGGCATCGGATCATTTGGCTGCACCGCTCTCGGCTACGTGTACATCGGCCGCTATATCACGCAGGGGCTAGTAGGCAAAATGGAGATCGAATCCTTTAAGTCATTCGCTGTCCGGGAGGTCAACACGCTCGGGGAGATGTGGACATCCACGCTCAACGCCTACATCGGCGGGCGCATGGATGCCGGGGACTATAAGACCGTGGAGGAATGGCAGCTCTTCGGGGATCCATCCATGCGGATCGCCAACCGGTCACAGCAGGCGCCATTGACCCCGGAGCCACCGGAGGGCCCCGACTCGGGCAGGCGACGGCGAAGCTACGAGTATACCGCGGTCACCACGGACCCGGAGAACGATGACATCTATTATCTCTTCGACTGGGGTGACGGCAACTACAGTGGATGGCTGGGCCCCTACGCCTCCGGGGAGACCGTGACGGCCTCCTACACCTGGGAGGACCGCGGGGACTACGCCATTCGCGTGAAAGCCAAGGATGAACGAGGCGAGCTGAGCGACTGGTCAGACCCGCTGCCGATAAGTCTGCCGAAACCCTTCGAGCGACCCCTAGTGTTGTTCCTGGAGCGACTGTTCGGCTGGATGGCCCACGTGTTCACCGGGTTGCCCCTGTAAGGCATCCGTCAATCGACACAAACGTTAAAAAGGAGACCTGCTTACCGTCCCATGGCACGATTCCCTGAGGCCGAAGCTCGGATCCTCAACAAGCGCATCTGCATGAAATGCAACGCCCGTAATCCACCGAAGGCCACGCGCTGCCGCCGCTGCAAGTCGCCGCATCTTCGTCCCAAGTCACGGGGCGCCTAGTCCTTCTGGTTGGACGGGCAGTCCATGTTGACGCATTTTTTCCATTTTCCCTTATAGATAGTCGTGACCAGGGGTGCGCCGCATTCCTGGCAGTATTCATCGTCGAAGAGCACGCGACCCTTCTGCGGCAAGGGATAACTGTTGGTGCAGTCGGGGTAGTTCTCGCAACCGATGAAGCGTTTCCCCCGGCGGGAGCGGATGAGCATGAGGTTGCCACCGCATTTGGTGCATTTCCCCATGTAGCGCTGCTTGAACATGGCTTCCTGGATGACGTCCCCGATGACGTCTTTGCGTTGCTCCAGCTGCAGCAGGGCTTCTTTGAGGAGGCGGCGGGAGTCATCCACGACTTCCTCCAGGGTTTTTTCGCCCTCCGCAATCTCGTTCATCTCGTGCTCGAGCTCGGCGGTCATGTCGGGCTTGGTGATCCGTTCAGCGCTGCGTTCCAGGGCTTCGATGACGGCTCGGCCGGTGGGCGTGGGTTTCAGCCATTTCCCGCTGATGTAGTTGCGGGCGTAGAGTTTGCCGATGATGTCGTGCCTCGTGCTCTTGGTGCCCAGGTTGTTTTGTTCCATCATGGCGAGGAGGGAGCCCTGCTGGTAGCGGCGGGGTGGCTTGGTCATATGCCGGGTTTTCTCGATGTCCTCTATGGTGAGGGTCTCGCCTTCGGTGAGATGCAGTGGTTTTTCTGTGCGATTATAGTGGGGGTAGATGGCTCGCCAGTTGGCTTCGAGGAGCTCGTAGCCCTCTGCTTCGAAGGGTTCCCCGGCGATGTCGATGTCAGCGGCTGAGACCGCTGCCCGGGCGTCCAGGGTCAGGGAGGCGAGGAACCGCCGGACGATGAGCTCGTAGATGCGCCATTCCTGCTGGTTGAGCTTGTCCTTGCTGGTAGCGCCGACGGGATGAATGGGGGGATGATCCTTGCTGAATTTTTTACCCCGGGTGGGTTTCTCCCGCCGTTTTTCTTGGACGAGCCCGACTTCTTTGGGGAAAACCTCGCTGAGTTTTTCCAGGATGCCGGTGATGGGCAGCCCAGGCGGGTAGACGGTGTTATCAGTTCGGGGGTAGGAGATGAGCCCCCGCATGTAGAGGGACTCCGCGATCTTCATGGCGGCGCCGGCGGAGAAGCCCAGGCTGGATGCCTGCCGGAGGAACGACGTCGTATTGAACGGTGAGGGAGGATACTCGCTTTTCTCTTCGCGCTCATACTGCTGCACGGTGCCCGTCTCTGTACCCTGGATTTTCTCGTAGATCTGGCTGGCTTCGTCGCCATCCCAGAATTTTCCCTGCCGATGCTCCGCCTCGAAGCTCGTTTCGTTGGTGCAGGTGGCGGTGAGCCGCCAGTAGGGCGTGGGCTCGAAGGCCTCCCGCTCCTTTTCTCGGTTGACGATGAGCGCCAGGGTGGGAGACTGGACGCGGCCGACGGAGAGGAAGTCTTTGCCCAGCTGGTTGGAGGCCAGGGAGATGAACCGCGTCAATGTGGCGCCCCAGGCGAGGTCGATGATGCGCCGGGCTTCGGCTGATGCCGATAAATTACGATCCACGTTGCCGGTGCTGTCGAATGCCTGCCGTATCTCGTAGGGCATCAGGGAGCTGAACTTGGCCCGCTCCACCTGATGGCTGCCGTTGAGGAGGTCGACGCCTTCCACGCCGATGAGTTCACCCTCCCGGTCGTAGTCAGTGGCCACGATGAGCCGGTCTGCCTCGCCGGCGAGTTTTTTGAGGGCGGACGCGATGCGCTGGTTGCTGGTCTTCCGGACGGGTTCCACGTCGACGAGCTCCAGGGGCGATACCTGGTTCCACTGGTTGTATTTCTTGGGGTAGTCGAGGTCGACGATGTGGCCGCGGAGCCCGATGACGTTCCAGGCGCCGTCGTTGAAGGTGTAGCAGGGGACGCCGTTGATCCGGCTGCGCTTGGATGAGCCGTCGGAGAGGATGTAGGCGATGCGGCTGGCGGCCATGTTTTTCTCACAGATGACAAGCGTGTTCATTGTCGTGATAACACCTCATTGAGTGTGTCAAGAAAATCTTTTTCTTTGTCTTTGGGGATGGAAGCCCCGGCGGCGACGGGATGCCCGCCACCTGAACCACCGACGGCCGCAGCGGCCTGCTGCAAGCCCGCGGCAAGATTGAGGCCCTGCTCGACGAGCCGGCGGGTCCCCCGGCTGGAGACATCTATCACGCTGTCCTGCCGGGAGAGCGCGATGACGGGTCGATCCGGCGGGAAATGCGGCAGGTATTCCATGGATAAGCCGGCTGCGACGCCCTTCAACGAGGCATCCTTGATGTGGAAGCTGGTGAGATGACTGCGCTGCTCTGGTTGTTCTTTCTCCAGACTGCGCATCTCCTTCCGGATGCTGTCCCGGTAGTCCTGCTGGAGCTCCGTTGCTTTTTCCATGGCGGTGCTGCTCCCCAGGCAGAGGGCGATGCCGATGCCGGGGTGATTGCTGCGAGCGCAGGCGTTCATCTTGGAGGTCAGGTCGGAGAGGGTGCCGTAGCGCTGGCCTATGGGCGTGGTATGCTGGAGGGTGATCTCGGTGGCCTGCTGCTCGAGGAGCTTGAGGGCGAGGGCGGATAATAGCTTTTTTTGCCTGTCCGCTGGTAGATCCGTGTAGGTCTGCATGGGATCGATGTCGAGGTCTTTGAGGAAGCGGATGGCCCCGCCGCCAGCGAAGCCCGTAAAGTAGGGATCGATGGATTGCTCCAGGGCATCCATGAGGGGCACGTCCACGGGGAAGACTGGTCGATCCTCGAGGGATATGATGCCAGCCTGGATAGCCCGCTGGAGCAGGGATTCGTTGAGCCCGGTGTAGCCGCCGACGTGCTGCCGGTCGCCGATGGCGCCGGCGATGGCGAGCTCCGCCAGGTCGAGATTGTCGTCACTGATGGCGAGTGAGAGCGCTAGGGTGGCGGTGGCGCCGCAGGCCTCCCGGCTGCCGTCCATGTCGTAGGTGCGGACGTTGAGATTGATGCCGTTGTCCAGGCAGCCGTCGATGATGTGATGGTCGACGAGGATGACCTGGCAGGGTAGCTGGTTGAGCTCGTCGAGGTTGGAGCTGCCGATGTCGCAGAAGATTGCGAGGTCGTAGTCATCGGTGACGCCCTCGGCAATGGTGCTCCCGGTATGTCGAATGCTGATGTGATGCCGGAACCCGGCGCGGGTGAGCGTGACAGCCATGATAGCCGCGGCGGCGATACCATCGGCATCGCTGTGGGAGATAACCCTGACCCTGGCGCCTGAGGAGAGCGACTGGACCAGGTCAGCGGCATGCCCGGCCGCCTGCTCAAAATCCATGCCGGATACATCCGCCCCGGTATTAAAATGTTGGGATACGCCGCCAGAGCCAGTGCAATGCCCTGCGTAATTGCGCGCGGAGACCAGCGAGGAGCAGGATGACGCCGGCCAGGGCGAGATAGAAGCCCAGGGCGGGGGACCAGGAGGCCGCCACGCTGCCGGCATCGTAGCCGGACAGAGCGATGGAGACGTCGCCGCTGCCCCACAGGCTGCCCGTGATGACATCCGCGGCGGTGGACATGCCCACCGTGAACACCACGATGCCTGCCAGCCCGGCGAGCCCTGCCAGCAGGGGAAGCCACCATCGCCGCTGGAGGTGATACAACGCGAGGAGCACCGCCGCGGTGAAGAGTAATCCCGCTACCGCGGTGCCCATGGTGTTGAACAAGCCGGGGAGGTCAGCGATGTCGCCGCCGGTGTACCCGGGAGCGGTGCCCGTGGTGACCATCTCTGCGGGGAGGAGGTATACCTGGGTTGTGACGTCGAGGGCACCCTGGCTGCCGTCGAGCTGCCACCAGGATTGCAGGGGCGCCAGGAGGAGCAATGCTGCTGCGGTAATGAGGAGCACACGCTGCAGTGTGAGCTGCCCGCTCCGCTGCAAGAGGGACATGATGCCGGCTGCGGCGAGGATGATGGCGATGCTGCCGAAAAGCGGGAACAAGGGCTGCTGCCCCGATACCATTTGTATGCTGGTGTCGCCAGTGATGAAGACGTCCCGTTCTGCTACGACATCGTTGTCATCGTGGGCGGTGACATGGTACTGGCCGGGGGGCAGCTCATCGGTCTCGATAACCCGGCCATCCCGGGTTATCTCGATGGTGTAGTCCTGGGGCATGCCGCGGGCATTGCGGGTGGCGACGTCGAGCGTGTAGACGGCGGGGAATGTCACATCCACGGTACTGGCGGGTATCGTGATGTCTCGCTCCAGGGTGTAGGACTTGTAGCGAAGGCGGAGCGTGTAGGGACCCGATGGGAGATCCTCGTAGTGGTACCGGCCGCCTCCTCGGTCTGTGCCAGTCAGGAGAATCGGAGTGGTCATCTCGCTGCTGGTGAGGACGGGCTGCAGAGTCACCCCGGGCGGCATGCCAAGCCTGTCGGTGATGGTGACGTCGAGGTCGTGGAGCTCCACAGTGACCTCAATAGTGTTGAGATGGGGGAGTCGTATCTCTTGTTCGTGGAGGATAAAGCCCTTATAGGTTGCCTGTAGGTGGTAGGAGCCCGGCATCGGCGCGTGCAGCGTTGCCGCGCCGTGGCTGTCCGTGGCGTTGAGGGCGATGGCAACGTTGTCGGTAAGCAATCGGATGTCGACGCCTGGTATGCCCTCGTTGTCTTGGTCCTGCAGGGCCACGCTGAGGGTGCCCTCCAGGCGGCAGAATATCCGAGTTGAAGTGTTCTCGGTGATGGTGATGGGCTGGCTGCCGATGTACCGCTGACCGTCCAGGCCGCCCCTTATGCGGATGACGTAGCGGCCAGCGGGGATGCGGGGGAACACAGCTTTTTTGAACAGGGATGCATTGCGGAGGTCGAGGCCCAGGGTCGCGTCGATGTCGAGGGG
>JBNGDQ010000028.1:0-13101 GCA_049975285.1 Thermoplasmatota archaeon | reverse complement strand
CCTGCTACAGCCGCTTCCACCAGGACCGCCGCTGTGCCTCCCGCAGTGCCTGCCGCCCCAGCAGATACGGCCGGATGGCACCCCGGGTGTACAAAAAGACGAGCAGGCCATAGATAACAGCGATAGCTGGCGCATACGGCGATTCCCGGTAGAGCACCAGCGGCCACATCACCATGCCTGCCAGCGTCGCCAGGCCCAGATAGCGCATCCGCCGCCGCATGGCCACCCCGACGCCCAGCCACATCCCCGTCGCGCAGCTCAGCAGCAGCATACCGATGGCCAGCAGCGCTCGGTAGCCGCCCTCCAGAGAGAACAGCGATGCCACGCCCTGAGTGACGATGACCCCGGCCACTGAGGCAAAGCCCAGGCCCAGCGAGGCGCCGTAGAGAATGGCACCCTCGTCCTGCTGGAAGCGCGGCAGATTCAATATCACCAGTTTGGCGAGATGCTCGAAAAACGAGAGGAACAGCGGGAACAGCAGCAGGGTATCCAGCAACCCGAGCACGGCGCCCTGAAACGGGGTTAGGAACCGTATCTCCAGCGCGTAGACCAGGGTCCCCATGGCGATGCCGCCGAGGAACGTCAGGAATATGTACTTGTCCTGGAATTTCTCCTCGTAGCCCCCCAGTGTGAAATACAAAATAAATAACGCCGGGATGATGCCGATGGGCAGCAATGCTGACCCGATGTCCATGCTGTCCGTAACATCGAGCCGTATATAGTGATTTGCGGCATTGAACAATAACTTAATAAGACCATCGTAATACCGTATACGATGCACGACGAAGCATTGGTTCTCGACCTGCGGCGGAAGGCGCTGCAGATACGTAAACACGTTGTTGATTCTGTCTATCGAGCGGGCTCCGGGCATCCTGGTGGCAGCCTGTCCATCGCCGACGTCCTCTCCTGCCTGTATTTCCATGAGATGCGGCATGACCCCGAGCAGCCCGACTGGCCTGACCGCGACCGTCTCGTCCTGTCCAAGGGACATGCGGCCCCGGCGTTGTATGCAGCGCTGGCCCTGGCTGGCTATTTCCCGGAGGAGGAGCTCAAGGAGCTTCGCAAAACCGGGCATTTTTTGCAGGGGCATCCATGTATGAAGAAGGTCACCGGCGTGGACATGTCCACGGGCAGCCTGGGTCAAGGCTTGAGTGCCGGTATCGGGATGGCCCTGGCCGGCCGCCTGGACAAGAAGGACTACCGCGTCTTTGTCATCCTGGGCGACGGCGAGATAGACGAGGGCCAGGTGTGGGAGGCTGCCGCGGCTGCCTCGCATCACCAGCTGAGCAACCTAGTCGCCATTCTGGACCGGAACGGCCTCCAGATAGACGGCCATACGGAGGAGATACTCTCGCAGGAGCCCATCAAGTGGCGCTGGCGGGCCTTCGGCTGGCGGGTGCTCACCGTGGACGGCCATGACATAGAGGAGATTTTGTCAGCCCTCCATGAGGCGAACAAGAACGACCGGCCGACGCTCATCATCGCCTATACCATCAAGGGGAAGGATGTCTCATTCATGGAGGGGACGTTGTCCTTCCACGGGAAGCCGCCCTCCGACGAGCAGTACGTCAAGGCCATGAGCGAGCTCGAGCAGATAGAGGAGGAATTATATGATTAAAGCCGAGATATCCGACAAGATGCGCAACCTCCGGGATGGCTACAGCTCCGCGCTCATCGAGCTCGGCCATGCCAACAATGATGTCGTGGCGGTCGACGCTGACCTGGCGCTGTCCACGAAGACCAAGCGCTTCGGCACCGTGTTCCCGGAGCGATTCTTTGATTTCGGTATCGCTGAGGCGAACATGATGAGCGTGGCTGCTGGCTTGGCGACCTGCGGAAAAATCGTGTTTGCTTCGACATTTGCTGTTTTTGCCACGGGGCGGTGCTATGACCAGATACGGCAGTCCATCGCCTACCCGGAGCTCAACGTCAAGATCGTGGCCACGCATGCCGGTATCTCGGTCGGCGGTGACGGCGCCTCTCATCAGATGCTGGAGGACATGGCCTTGATGCGGGCGTTGCCCAACATGCGGGTCATTGCCCCTGCTGATGCCATCGAGGTGGAGGACGTCATTCCCGCGGTCGCTGAGCACCCGGGACCCTTCTATGTTCGAATGGGTCGCGCTGATGCGCCGGTTATCTTTGACAAGCATCGCCCGTTCGAACTCGGCCAGGAGGTGCCGCTGCGTGAGGGCGACGACGTGGCCATCATCGCCACGGGGACCATGACGGCTGAAGCCTTGCGGGCTCATGATCTGCTGCAAAAAGATGACATTGCAGCCCGGGTCATCCACATGCCGACGGTGAAGCCCATTGACCGCGAGGCAGTGCTCCAGGCGGCAGAGGAGACCGGCTGCATTCTCACCTGTGAGGAGCACTCTATCATCGGCGGTCTCGGCGATGCGGTGGCCGCTGCTATGGCGGAGCGGCCGGTGCCCATGCGACGCGTGGCCATCAATGATGTCTTCGGCGAGTCAGGGGAAGCCCGGGCTTTGATGGAAAAATATGGTCTGACAGCGGAGAATATCACCAAGCAGGCCCGGCACCTCGTCGAGATGAAGAAGTAGTGCCGGCATGCTGGCATGAACGCTTTTATATCCTGTCGGGCATGGTAGGATATGGAGGAACGGCGCAGCCTCATGACGGCCCGGCAGTCACGGCTTGGCTATGCCGCCGTGGGTCTCTCCGTCGCTGGCAACGTCGTACTCTTCATTGTAAAGTACTGGGTTGGCCTCAGCGTCGACTCGGTGGCCATGCAGGCGGACGCCTGGCATACGCTCTCCGATACCCTGACGTCACTCATCGTCCTGGCTGGCTTCTGGCTGGCAGCCCGACCACCCGACCGGGAGCATCCCTTCGGCCACGGCAGGGCGGAATCCATCGGCGCCGTCATCATCGGGACACTGCTCGCCGTCGTGGCGTTCAGTTTCCTCCAAGACTCCCTGGTTCGGCTGTTCACGGGCGACACGGTCGACTATAGCCAGCTGTCCATCCTGGTCTTCCTCGCGACGGTCTTCGTCAAGGAGGCCATGGCCCAGGTGTCTATGTATGCCGGCCGGCAGCGTGACTCCGAGGTACTCATCGCGGACGGCTGGCATCACCGGAGCGACGCGCTCACCTCGCTGTTCATCGTCATCGGCGCCTGGGCCGGCGGTGCCTATGGATGGATAGACGGTGCCCTGGGTATCATGGTCTCGTTGTTCATATTCTATGCCGCGGGCAGCATCCTGCGGGACGTTGTGACCTCATTGCTCGGGGAACGACCGCGTCCCGAGATGCAGCAGCGTATCTTGGCGGCTATCACCCTGACGGCGCCCGAGGCATCCGACATTCATCATATGCATCTCCACCGCTACGGTGACCATCGGGAGATGACGCTGCACATCCGCCTGCCCGACGACATGCCGCTGCGGGAGGCGCATGCCATCGCCCATCGAGTGGAGCAGATGCTGCACGAGCGCTTCGACATTGCGGCAACGGTGCATGTCGACCCGCTGTCCGGCGGCCACATGTAACCTTTTAAAGCGTCTCTTGTTGCAAGGGCTATGGAACCGTACAACACGTTTGAGCATACAGCCGACATCGGCATCGAAGCCCGAGGCGCGACGCTGGAGGAGGCATTCGCCAATGCAGCCCGGGGCATGTTTTCCATCATCGTCGACGGCAGCGACATCGATGCCATAGAACGAAAGGAGATAGCGCTGGAAGCGACGGATGACGACGAGCAGCTGCTGGTGGACTGGCTCTCCGAGCTGCTGTACATCCACGATGTGGAGGGCCTGGTCTTCGACCGTTTCGACATCACGATTGACGATGGCTTGCATGCGACGGCGTGGGGTGAGCCCTACAGCCGGGAGACGCACGGCTACGGCAGCGAGATAAAGGCGGTGACGTATCACATGCTGGCTATCAAAAGAACTAAAAAGGGCGTTGAGATAAAAGTCCTGTTTGATATCTGAGGGATACCATGTGGAAGGGACCGTTAAACAAACGTGACGACTATCGCTATGAGATTCCATCCAGTTACCGGGGAGAACACGGTAACCTGGATATGCGCACCTCCGCTGTCATCTACGCCAGCGGCGACATGATCGATGCCATCCGGGGGGACAACGCACCGGAGCAGATTGCTAATGTGACCACGCTTCCCGGTATCGTGGGCCACGCTATGGCCATGCCGGAGATGCACTGGGGCTACGGCTTCCCCATCGGGGGCGTTGCCGCCACCGACGCAGAGGAAGGCGTTATCTCACCCGGCGGCGTTGGCTTCGACATAAACTGCGGCGTCCGTCTCATACGGACGAACCTCCGCGCCGATGATCTCGATGCGCAGGCGGTGCGGCAGCTCATCGACAAGATGTTCGTCAACGTACCCTCGGGTGTCGGCTCGGAGGCCAAGGTGCAGTTGAGTAAACCGGAGCTGGACGACGTGCTCCGCATCGGGGCCCGGTGGGCCGTGGAAAACGGCTACGGCTGGCAGGATGACCTTGCAGTCCTGGAGGAAAACGGGGCCATGGATGCCGCCGACCCGTCGCACGTGTCCAACAAGGCGATGGAGCGCGGGAAATCCCAGGTCGGGTCTCTCGGTGCAGGCAATCATTTCCTCGAGATACAGCGGGTCGTCGACATCTACGATGAAGAAGCGGCTCAGGCCTACGGCATCGAGAAGGGAAACATCACCATCATGATTCATACCGGCTCCCGGGGCTTCGGGCACCAGGTCTGCACGGATCACCTCCGCACACTGGAACGGGCCGTCAAAAAATATGGTATCTCGCTGCCCGACAAGCAGCTGGCCTGCGCACCTGCGACCTCGGATGAGGCACAGTCGTATTTCAAGGCCATGGCCTGCGCTGCCAACTTCGCCTGGTGCAACCGGCAGATGATTACGCACTGGGTCCGGCAGTCCTTTGAGAGTATCCTCGGGCAGACGGGCCACGAGCTGGGCATGGACATCGTCTACGATGTCTGCCATAACACCGCCAAGCTGGAGGAACACCAGGTCAACGGGGAACGCCGCCAGGTGTACGTCCACCGGAAGGGTGCCACCCGGGCGTTTGGTCCGGGCAGCCCGGCTATCCCGGAGCAGTACCGCGACATCGGGCAGCCGGTCATCATTCCTGGGGACATGGGCACTGAGAGTTATCTGCTGGCGGGCACTGCTGCGTCGGAGGAAACCTTTGGATCCACCTGCCACGGCGCCGGGCGGACGATGTCCCGGACGGAGGCCCGGAAGAAAAAACACGGCAAGGACGTCGGCCGGGAACTGCAGGATAAAGGCATCTACATTCATCCCAATAGCTGGAAGGTGGTGGCCGAGGAGGCCTCCTATGCCTACAAGGATGTGAGCAGCGTGGTCAACGTCACGCATAACGCCGGGATATCCCGGAAGGTGGCTCGTATGAAGCCGCTCGGCGTGGTTAAAGGATAAGGATACCATGGACATATTCCTCCCGGCGCTCAAGATTGGCATCTGTGCCATGTTCGCGGTTATCTCGATCCGCTATCAGTTCCTCGACGGCGCCGGGACCATCGCGGCCACGGCCATCGGTCTGGTCATCATCTTCGCCGGGGGGATTGGCTGGTTTGTCCTCCTGCTGATTTTTCTCCTGCTGGGCATCGCGGCCACCAAGTATCGCTACAAGTACAAGGAACGAAAGGGACTCCACGAGCGCGGCAACGGGATGCGGAAGGCCCGCAACGTCCTGGCCAACGGGACGCTGCCCGCGGTGACCGCATTGCTTGCCCCCCTGTTCTCCCGGGGGGAGATGGCGGTGCCGTTCGCTGCGGCTATCGCGGTGGCCACGGCGGACACGTTTGCCTCTGAGCTTGGTGTGCTCTCCGACCGGGTGTATCTCATCACGACGCTGCAGCGTACCGACGTCGGCACCAACGGCGGGGTCTCCTGGCTGGGTGAAGGAGCAGCATTGCTGGGCGGCATCGCGATTGCCCTCCCCGCGGTTTTTTTGCTTGGCCTCGATATCGTCTGGCTGCCGTTCATTGCAGCTGTCGGCTTCCTTGGCTGCCAGGTTGACTCGCTGCTGGGAGCGACGCTGCAGGGCGGCGAAATCGGGACCGAGGAGCAGCTGCCATCCGACGCGGTGCTGACGAACAGTGACGTCAATCTATTGTCTATCGCCGTCGCAGCGCTCATCGCGTTCGTGTACGCTGTCTTGTTATTCTAATCGCCGTGACGTCGAAATCCGCCCGGCGTTTCGTGTGAAACGAAAACTGGGGCTTGATGGAAAACCGATATGAGGTAGCGGTGGTGACCGCCCCGCCGAGCGAGGTCACCAACCGACGGATGAAGCCAGCCGTCCGGGTGAGATGCAGTGAATGCACGACGGGCGCTATCTCCAGCGCTTTTTGCAGGAACATCCGGTCGGCCCGCCGGTTGCCGTGCTGCGCCCCAAAGGGAGGATTCATGATGACGGTATCGGATTGCATGGAGACCGCTGCTACGTCGGCGACCGCGAACCGGACGTCGACGCTGAACCGTTCGGCCTGCTCCCGGGCGATGGCTACCAGTGATGCATCGATGTCGATGCCGACGACGCGGGAGGCCCCGAGCAGTGCAGCGCCAATAGCGAAGATGCCCGTGCCACATCCCAGGTCTACGATATCGTAGCCCTGGATGTCCCCCGCTGCGTGGTACAGCATGTCAGCCGCGATGCCTGCCGGGGTCTGATACTGCTCAAGCGATGCCACGGGCTGCGCCGGCGGGGGGATATCCTGCAGTCGCAGCTCGAGTTCTTTCTTTTTCATCGCCACATCCTACATATAGTACCCCTTTATTGCTGTATTGTATGTCGCCCACCGAGTACGGCGTCGTGGTCTGCCCTGACTGCGAGCGACCCCGCGCCGTCAATCTCTCCCACAAAACAGCCACTTGCTCCCGCTGCGGAAAACGCTTCCAGCTCCGGACGCGCAAGATTCTATTTCGCTCCCATGACGCCCGGGAGGCAGCCGCCGCCGTGGGGGACATCAACCGGCAGCTCCACGAAGGATGAGCCAAAAAAGTTATGTAGCCACAGCCATTGCCAGAGCCATGATTTTCATGAAGCGCATGCTGATTGTAGCGATGCTGGTGCTGCTGCCCTTGGCGACTCTGCCTGATGCAGATGCGGCTCCCCGGGGCACCGTCACGGTCATCGGGGAGACCATCGACGTAGCCGACGGCACCGTCACGCTCACCATGCTCTTCGAGAGCCAGGGAGGCGCCTACAATGGCACCGTCGACGTCTGGGCGCCAGCCGACGCGACGTTTACCTGCCAGGGCATCGAGCTCGCTCCCACTTGGAACAACAGCATTGCCACCGTTGACCTGGCAGCCTACGACCTCAGTATTCCTGCCGGTGGCACGCTCACCCTGACGGCTTGCTATTCCCGTGCCGGCGACGTGGTTCACCAGGTGCTCTACGACGTGCCGGTTACCGTCACCGTGGACAGCACCGCATACGTCCGGAGCAATGTACCGCTGTCCTATGCGGGCGGCAGCTACACCGGAACGGCTTCGCTGGAAGACGGCGACACGGTCTCCATCTCGTTTACCTCGGGGGCAGCAGAAGACAGCAACACCCTGCTGTACCTGGCCGTCGGACTGGCTATCGGCGTCCTTATAGGCCTTGCCGTCATGGCCCTGCTGCGCCGGCAGCGCCGGGACCGTCACCTGGAAAAAGAGCCCGTGGAGGCCCTCCAGATGCGGAAGAAACTGCTCACCCAGCTCCTCAAACAGCTGGACATCGAGCGAGACAAGGGAAAGATCGCTGATGCCTACTATCAGTCCATCCGGGATTCCTTCAAGGAAGAAGCAGTACAGGTCATGCGGGAGATCGACCGCAGAAGCTAGCCATCATCCCCGTGTGACGCGAAACGTTGTCTCGCCCATGGTCTCGCATGAAGGCACCTCTTAAATTATTTGTCCCGACATCGTGTCTTGGCCATATTTGCATGGCATAATTCATAAGCTTTGCCATTGTCTGATTGGCTTCCGACGAACATGCTAACACCTCTCGCACAAGGTTTATTTAGCCAACTTACATTCGGATGAATGGGGGAAGACATGTCCGATGACATCTTCAATTCGCTACTGAGAACCAGCGACATATTTAAAAATAAGGAAGTTTTACGTCCTTCATATGTGCCTGATGTTTTACCACATCGAGAGCAACAGATAGAAGAACTGGCCTCCATACTCGTGTCAGCACTTAAGGGAGAGACACCGTCCAACGTGTTCATGTACGGCAAAACCGGGACGGGCAAAACAGCCGTCACCAAGTACGTCGGCTCCCACCTCTACCGCAAAGGCGAGGAGCTACAACGGCCCACTCATTTCATCTACATCAACTGCGAAATCGTTGACACCCAATACCGGGTGCTGCAGAACATCTCCAACCACTTTATTCAGGATTGGTCCGAGCGTGTGCCCTTCACCGGCTGGCCTACCGACGAGGTCTACGCACAGCTCGTCCACCGCATCGAAAACAGCAAAGGCGTCGTGGTCATCGTGCTCGACGAAGTCGACAAGCTCAAGGGAGACGAAGCGCTCTACAATCTCTCCCGCATGAATAACGACCTGGAGGAGGCGAAGACTTCTCTCATCGGTATCTCCAACGACCTCAAGTTCACCGAGTTCCTCGATCCCCGCGTGAAGTCTTCCCTCGGCGAAGAAAACATGATATTCCCGCCGTACACGGCCGACCAGCTGGACAACATCCTGGGCGCCCGGGCCACCAAGGCCTTCCGGCCCAACGCGCTCGGTGGCTCCGTCACGGCGTTGTGCTCGGCGCTGGCCGCACAGGAGCACGGCGACGCCCGGCGGGCCCTCGACCTGCTCCGCGTCTCGGCGGAGATCGCCGATCGGTCGGGGGATGCCACGATAGCAGAGCGGCATGTACGCCTGGCGGTCAACAAAATCGAGATCGACCGGGTGAAAGAGGTCGTCCGGACGTTGCCCGCTCAGTCCAAGCTCGTGTTAACGGCGGCGGTGGTGGGCAACCAGGTATTCGAGAGCGCCCCCAACACTGGCGACGTGTACAACGTCTACAAGCAGCTGTGCAAACGGGCCGGCGTGGATATCCTGACGCAGCGTCGCATCGCGGATTTGATTTCGGAGCTGGACATGCTGGGTATCATCACCGCCCGGATTATCTCGAAGGGGCGCTATGGCCGGACGAAGGAGATACAGGTTGCCACGTCGATGGAAAAAATCGCGGAGATTCTGGCTGACGACGAGATCGTGCCGGACGTATCGGACCTGCAGGGTCTGAAGATAAAGATTCAGTCCCGCCTGCTCTAGAATTCTTTTACGTCTTCCCGGCGCTTATAGTACTCGTAGGCGTCCAGCGAGATGGGAATGGCGGCGATGCCCAGCAGGGAGAGCCCCAGGCAGACCCAGATGTCCTTGGGCGCCACGGCGTTTCCGATTTTCACCCAGCCTGGCTCTCCGTTGACTTCTTCATTGCCGTATATCATGAGTTTTATCAGGCCGAACCATGGCAGCTCGCCGCGGGCTTTCCCGATGACCCATTCCGGGTCCACGGGCTGGGCGCAGATGCCGCCGCTGGGATACTGGTCGGGCAGCCGGTTGTTGTCGCCTTTGGTGATGAAGCCGCTGCTGGTGGGCTTGTAGCCGGTGAGCTGCAGCTCAGGAATGGAGATTGCCTGGGCATATTGGATATCGTAGGCGTCGACGCTGTAGGTGCCATTGTCGTGTACCTCAACCCAGCAGATGGCGCGATGGATAACGGGCGTGCGGTCTTCGTTGCCCATGGGATAGTAGATGATGACGTCGCCGTAGTCGCTGTAGGTTCGTTTGCTCGTTGCCGGGTTCCTGTCGGCTCCGCGCTCGGTAATGTCATCCTCCCCGTCAATTTTTTTGACGAGTACGAGGTCGCCTGGGTCGATGGTACCGACTTTGCCGTATGAGGCATCGTCATGCATCATGGAGCCCGAGGTAACGACTACCATCGGTGTGCCCGGGAATTGCCCGGTATAGGCCCACAATGCTGCGAGAATAATGCCTACGATGGCAACCGCGGCAACCACGTCCCTTATGGCAAGGAGGATTCTTGGCCGCATTGCCCCCTCATATGTCGCACCTTTATATTACTTTCCTTAATTAGCTCCCCGGCTAGCTTATCTGGATATCCCTCTTTGTAGACGAGCTCTGTCAGCTCCGCGTTGATGAGCATCTTGGCGCAGACGCTGCACGGGAAATGCGTGGAGTAGATGACGCCATCCTGTATGGACACGCCGAACACCGCGGCCTGGATAATCGCGTTTTGCTCCGCGTGCAGCCCCCGGCAGAGCTCGTGGCGTTCTCCCCGTTTCACGTTGCGCTGTTCTCGCAGGCAGCCGGTTTCGTCGCAGTGGGGCAGACCCTTGGGGGGGCCATTGTAGCCCGTGGAGAGAATATGATTGTTTTTGACGATGATGGCTCCCACCTGGCGCCGGAGACACGTGGAGCGGGTGGCCACGATGTCCGCGATCCGCATAAAATACTCGTCATAGGTTGGCCGCACGGTACCTCACCGGATAAATAGCGGAATTTTTTAAACATAATGCGCAACGTTTATATACCATTGTGACGTTATAAATGCTAGCAAAATGATGATAAAATGAGACGATGCCCTGAATGTGGAACCAACATGAACCACCACGAATGGGGACACAAGGTCTACTGGACATGCCCCAGCTGCGGCAACGAACTCGTCACACCAAAGAGCGCCGAAGCCCTGCTCGGTCCCGTTGGTTAATCCACCGTAATCCCGTATATCCACTCCGGATTTTTCTTGTGTACCGCCAGGGCTACCTCGTCACTCATTACACCCTCCTCCAGGAGCTGCATGGTCCGCCGTGGCACCGTCTTCGGTCCCAGCACGGCTCCCGGTCGAGCAGGATCATCGATATAATCAGTCTCCATTACAAACCGATGACCCTTCCGTAGCGCCACGCGCAATGCCTCCGCATTGGCCAGCACCGACGGCATCAACCCATGATTTTCATCCGGCTGGATGAGCGGCGGCGAAAAATGCTTCACCACTTTCTCCCGAGCCAGACCTGCTTCATCAGCCATGCCAGCCAGCTCCGCAAACCCATCGGGTCCCATGCTCTCCGTGTGCAATACCACCGGCACCCCTGCATTGGCTGCCAGCTCCATGCCATAGCGGAGCAGCTCATTGCTGTCCTTCCATGCCTCATCGTCGACGTCGAAATGCGGTCGGCCGATCTCGCCGATGGCAATCACATCCCCATCCAGGCAGAGCTGCTGCGCCTGTTCCATGCCCCTCCGCATCAGATCCATCGCCGCGTCGCGGCCAAACCGATCGCGAAGCCGGAGATTATCGGCGGGATACGGTCCCACAGTGACAAACACGGTGACATCGGTCGCCTGCATCGCCTCCTCCGCCAGCGACAGCGTCTCCTCATAACAGGGTAGATAGCTCCGCTCCTCGATGACCCGCTGGACCATGGGCAATTGACACAACACCAGATGTGTTCCTCCAGCCCGCTCGAACTCCCGTACGGCCTCTATGCAGGCACCATCCCGGCGCAGATGAAGATGATTATCGAAGATGGGCATAGCGCACTCATAACGAGCAAACATATTTGAATGCACTGATGCGTACCCGCGAGAGCAGGAGTCAGAAACGTTTAAAAAGTTCCGTGTTTTATAGATGGATAATGGATACCGTGAAAGTCACCAGTTTTCTCGTAGCCGCACTCCTCCTCGCTAGCTCCCTTGGATTTGTCATGATTCATGCAGATGAACCCGGCCATGCCATATCCTCGCAGACGGTCACGTTTTCGTTTTCCCAACCCTCGATTGAATCACATGAAGAATATGTGCACATCGAAATGCATAACACCGACACCTGCCACCTCAGGCCCGCCTACCCGATGCTGCCCGTCCGCTCACAGACGCTGCCCCTCCCTATGGGAGCAACCATCACCGACGTTGAGGTCACCGCCGGCCACGTTAGGACACAGACGCTGCAGCAGCACGTATCTCCGGCGCCAGAGCCCGCACCCCTCGGCATGAGCCATACACAGGTGGAGCGCCGCGAGGGAGACATCTACTTCAGCAGCACGCCGTACCCCGAGCAATGGGCACGATGGCACACCGGCGCCGGCATCACGGACGGCAGGCACGTGCAGTTCCTGTCAATCCAGGCATTCCCCGTGCGATACACGCCGCAGTCACGAGAAATCCACTACGCCGCCAACATAAGCATTACGGTCCACTACGAAACGCCCGCAGCCGGGCCGCTCAACGCAGACACATACGACCTGCTCATCATATCACCCGGAGAATATGTCGATGCACTCCAGCCGCTGGTAGACCACAAGGAAGCGCGCAACCTGTCCACAAAACTGGTAACACTCGTGGAGATCGAGGCGGGAGCATATTTCGAGCCGCAGGGGCGCGACGACGCCGAGATGCTCAAATACTTCATCAAAGACGCTGTCGAGGAATGGGGCGTTGAATACGTGATGCTGGTCGGCGGGGACGACACTATGCCCGTTCGCTATGTGGCTGTCGACGACGGCGAAGAAAGCCGATATATCAGCGATCTCTATTATGCAGATATTTATGATGCCGACGGAACGTTCGTCGACTGGGATTCAAACGATAACAACCTCTTCGGCGAATACGACGGCCGAGAAATCGACGAGGTCGACCTCTATCCCGACGTGTACCTCGGGCGGCTTGCCTGCCAGAACGTCGGGGAGGTCAACGCCGTGGTCGACAAAATCATCGCCTATGAAAGCATGACGTCCCACCAGAAAGCGTGGTTCAAAAACATCGTCTACTGCGGCGGCGACACGTTCCCGGGAGACCAGGACGAGGTCAACGAGGGTGAATATGCCAACCAGCAGGTCATCGACGCCATGGCGAACTTCAACGCACAAAAGCTGTGGGCATCCACTGGCGATATCAGCTCGTCATCCTCGATTACTTCCGCCATCAACCAGGGGGCCGGCTTCGTGGACTTCTCCGGTCACGGGAGCCCCATCAGCTGGGCGACGCATCCCCCGGGACGGGAAAGCAGATGGCTTCCTGCGGGAGGATACACCACCACTGATGTCGCCTATCTT
>JBNGDQ010000027.1:0-13488 GCA_049975285.1 Thermoplasmatota archaeon | reverse complement strand
CTATGGTATCCCGGAACGTCCACTGTATCTGGATGATGTCGGCGCCTGCCAGGGCTAGGGTGACGTTCGGTCTCCCCTGCAGCGTGCCCTGGATGGTCATCCCGTCCGCCAGAGCCATGAGCTCGGTCACGTTTTCGGCGAGCAGCTCAATGGTATTATTCGCCGTTGCCTCTTTAGGGCTGTAGGCCAGGTTCTCGGTGACGAAGCGACGGGCCGCCGTCTGGTTGCGCCCGCGGCTGTCCGTGAGGCTCTGTATCTTTTTTGCGAACGCGTTGATTTCCTTCTGCGGGGCTGTCTCCGCTGTCCCGGTGGCTGGATTGATAACACGGGGCTGGCAGGCCCCGATAGACGTCGCGGGCGCCATAGCGGCAACGTGCGCCGAGAGCAGGATGAACGTGCCGGCGGAGAAGGCCTGGGCTCCAGCTGGCGCCACGTAGACAATGACGGGCACGGAGCTTCCCTCAATGGCCCGGATGATGTCGTTCATCGCCGTGGACAGACCACCGGGGGTGTCCAGCTTGATGATGAGCGCCGCGGCATCGTTGTCCTCCGCCCGGTCGATAGCCTTTTGGAAGCGATTGGCGGCTCCCTCAGCGATCATGCCCTCGATGGTGGCCACGTAAACTGCGGGACCGTCGTCGGCCAGCGCGGGGACCGGGAGCATGGAGGCAAGCAGGACGACGAGGAGCAGACAGGTAAGGCGTTTCACGGGTATATATCAGATGACGGTATAAGTATGATGGCGTGAGTTCACCCTGGCTGTCACTCGCCGGGCTCACCGTCCTCTTCGACGTCGGCGGGTATCGCCGTGATGGTCAGCCGCTCGAGCTCGGGAACCTCCTCCGTTGCATGGTCAAGGATGCGCTGCCTGATGCTATGGACCTCAGCGATGGATAGGCCCCGGGGAACGATAATCTCGAGCTCTCCCTGCAAGACGGGACCGGAGCGACGGAGGCGACAGAACTTTGCATCGATGATGCCGTCGATGCCCTGGGTGATGCGCCGGATGACCTGGCTCTGCAGCAGGCAATGGCTGTCGCAGGCGTCCACCAGCATGGCGCTCGACTCCCGGATGGAGATGTACCCGATGCTGATAATGGCGATGGCGATGATGAAGCCGACGATGGCGTCTGCTATCGGAAAACCAGCGGATGACAAAAGCAGCGCCACGACGGTAAGCGCCGATGCGCTTCCATCCTTGATGGTGTTGAACGCTTCAAGTTCCACGGAACAAAGGCGAGTGTCCCGGCCCACCCGTTTCTTGTAGAAGCCCAGGGCGAGGGCGACAATGGCTGCGGTCAACGCCAATGCTATGCCGATGGTGGGCAGCGTGACGGGTTCCGGGTCGACGAGCTGCTGATACGAGCGAAGGAAGATGTATCCCGCCAGCAAGAACATCACGATGGCGGCGGCGATGGCGGCGAGGTTTTCGAGCTTGTAGTAGCCGAAGTGGAAGCGGTTGTCAGCTGGTCGCTGAAAGTACAGGAGACCGGCCCATACCGTGGCGGAGACGAAGCCGTCTCCGACGCAGTCGATGCCGTTGGCGACCAGGGCGACGCTCTCAGAAAAAAATTCACCGAAGACGATCTGGATGACACCAAGCGCAATGAGGATAATGGCGGTGTATCCGGCGAGGGCATCTGGTTTTGAGAACTCAGTGTCCGATGACATACCTGGCATAATAGCATATACTGTTCATTTAAATAGTTCTCCCTGTCGTGGCCCCCCCACCGACAGGAAATTGATTACTTGAACCGGACGGTTTCGAGGTTTTTGAGTGGCCGGGTCTTGATGTGGTATTTCTTGTAGATGCTGGAGGCGAGGTCCAGGCATTTGGATTCCTCGCCGTGGTTGACGATGATATTGCGGGGTTTGGGGCTGACGTTGCGGACATAGTTCATAAGCTGCTGTCGGTCGGAGTGACCGGAGAATCCCTCGCAGGTCTCGACGTTCATATTGAGCTTGACGGCCGTGTTGCTCACGGTGATCTCCCGCCATCCTTTCTGTATCTTGTTGCCCAGGGTTCCCTCAGCCTGGTAGCCGACGAAGATGAGGGTGCTCTTGCTGTCCTCGCCCCAGTGCTTGACGTACTCCATGACGGGGCCGCCGTTCATCATGCCGCTGGTGGCCAGGACCACGGCAGGTTTGGGGCTGTCCAGTATCTCCTCCCGCATCTCGAAGCTATCCACGCGTTTAAAGATAGGGGAGAGCAGCGGGTTTTTGTCCTCCTGGAAGATGCGCTGTTTGAGCTGCTTGTTCAGGTATTCCGGGTAGACGGTGTGGATGGCCGTCGCCTCATATATCATGCCGTCGAGGTAGACGGGCACCTCGGGGATACCCTGCTGCCGCATGAGCTGCTCCAGCACAATCATAACCTCCTGCGAGCGACCGATCGCAAAGACAGGAATCACCACATTGCCGCCCCGGCGGATGGTAGCCTCCACGATGTCCTTCATCTTGTCGATGGCATTCGCCCGGCTCGGCTGCTCATCTTTGCTGCCGCCGTAGGTGGACTCCATGATAAGGGTCTCCAGCCGGGGGAAATGCGTCGCCGCGGGGCTGAACAGCAGGGTGCGCTCGTAGTTGATGTCTCCGGAGAACGCGATGTTGTACAGGCCGTCACCGATATGAAAGTGGCATATCGATGAGCCCAGGATATGCCCGGCGCGGTGCAACGTGAGTCGCACGTCGGGAGCAATGTCGGTGGTATCACCGTAGTGCAGGGGGATACACCGCTTTATCTCCTCCCGGATGTGGTCGGAGAGATACGGGGACTTCTTGGCGTTTTCCACCGCCACTTTGAGGTAGTCCATCTGCATCAGCACCATGACATCGCGGGTGGGATAGGTACAGTAGACGGGGCCGTCGTATCCATATTTGTAGAGCAGCGGCACCAGGCCCGAGTGGTCGAGGTGCGCGTGGGTGACCACGACGCCGTCGAGTGACTCGAGCGGCTGTACCTCGTCCATGTGGATGTAGGGAGCACCGTTGTCAGAGCTTGAGACATCGACGCCGCAGTCGATGAGAATCTTGCTGTCCTGGGTGCTCAGCAGCGTACATGAACGGCCGACCTCACGGTAGCCGCCCAGCGCAGTAATCCGTACCCATTTTTCGCCGTCGGATACGCCACGGTGCAGCCGCCGGCCGAGCCGCTGCAGGAACTCCTTCCGTTCGTCGGCCGCGTTGCGGAGGTAGCCGCGTATCTCCTGCACGGTCTTTGATTCCATGGGCGGCCGCCGGATGACGTTGGGCGTCCAGCCGATTTCTTTCTTGATTTCATTGAGCAGGGAGCCATGTTTGCCGATGGCTACGCCGGGTTTTTCCACCTCGATGGTCACCTCGCCGACGTCGGGCTCGAAATAGGTGTTGGCGATGTTCGCCTCTTCCGGAATAAGCTTATGTATCTGTTCCTCTGCGGTTTCGATGTCCGCCAGGACGCTGGGATCGGGTCGCACCACGATGCGCTTCTGTAACCGTTTCGCCAGTTTCCGGACGATGTCGCTTTTCTCCGCGAACGTATCCGGATCCTTGGTGTAAATGACCAGCTGCGCCCCCTCGAACGTGACATCGGTCACGCGGATGGAGGCCGGGATAGTGTTGTCTATCTCCTCACGGACGTCCCGCAGGATATCTTCAACTGCCATGAGTATTATCTATTGAATTTCCATCGCCGCCGTCCGCTCCTGGATGTCTTCCTCGGAATAGCTCGTGTATCCCTCGGAGGTGATGACGGCCAGGTCGATGCCATTGCCGGATGCGGCATCTCGCTTCATCGCGGCCGTCAGTGACCGGATGGCCAGGTCGACGCCTTCCTCGATACCTATATCTTCCTTGTAGTGATCCTCGAGTACGCCCAGCACGTAGGGTGAACCCGAGCCGGTTGACGTGTAGACGTCTTCGATGGCGCCTCCCGCCGCGTCGACGGAGAACACGTGCGGGCCCGTGGCATCCACGCCGCCTATGATGAGCTGCACGAAAAATGGGGCGAACTTCCGCTGGTTCAGGATGTTGCCGAGCAGGGTAGCCGCGCCCTTGATGGGCATGTCCGTCTCCCGCTGTAGCTTGTAGAGTTCCGCTTCGACGCCCAGGTAGCGAGCCAGCATCTGTGCATCGCCGACGAGGCCGGCGGTGGTCAGCGCTAGATGATCGTCTATCTTGTAGAGTTTTTTGGCGCGCTTGTGGGCTATCATGGTACCCATCGTCGCTCGTCGCTCTGACGCAACAACGACGGCTCCGTCACATACCATTCCAACTGTCGTTGTGCCTTTCTTGTTTTCCATAGTATCACGCTTAAAACAGCAAAGTTAAAATGGGCGGCTCCTATATAAAAGTTTGTGTATGGATAGTGACATCCGCGCGGTGCTCAACAAGATAAAATGGGATGAAAACTGTGACCTGTCACAGCTTCGTATTTCATATGTCGACCGGGGGTGCCCTGAGGATACCAGCGTAGTGACTGGCACTGATATCGTGGACATCAAGCAGCATTTTTTTGAGCTAAACGAGGCGATGATACCGTTTCACCGCATCATAGCGATTCGCTACGGCGACGAGGTGCTCTTCAGCCGTTAGAGTATCTTGAGGTACTGGACTGTCTGCGTGGCAGCAGTGTTGCCGGCTGCATCGTAAGCGGTAGCTGAAACAGTGTGCCTGGCCAGCGGGAACTCATTCGGCAGCATTACCTGGTAGGGTGCATTGTAGTCCTCCCAGAGGAGTTCGCCGTCCAGGTAAAAGAACACCTTGTAGATACCGGACTGGCCGTCCGTGGCCGTGGCACTGGCCGTCAGGTCCCCGATGATGACGGTGTTGCCAAACAATGTGGGCAGGACTTCCCGGCCGAACATATAGAGTGATCCAGACTGGGGAACATCCAGCGTTACCGAGGGATCAGTGCTATCTATCTTGACGGTGATGTTTTGGGGAGTCTCCTCGTTGCCGGCAGTGTCGATGGCGCGATACGTGAGCGTATGATTACCGGTACCGCTGATGGTGACCCCGTCCTCATAGGTCTCCCAGTCGCCGCCGTTGTCCACAGTATATTGTATCTCCGCCACGCCGGAGAGCGCATCACTGGCATTCAATGTGGCAGTGACAGAGCCGCGGTACCAGCCTTGCTTGCCCAGCGAGCCATCAAGCGTCACGTTGGTAGTCGGAGGAGTGACATCGATGTTGACTGCCACGCTGTTGTTGGCCTCGCGGTTGCTGGCGTTGTCCACCGAGTAATAGGTCAGAGTATATTGGCCTTCACTAGTGATATTGAAGGATGCATTGTAGCGCTGCCATGTACCGTTGAGCGTGTACCAGGTGGCGTTGACACCTGACTCGTTGTCGGTCGCGTTGAGCTCGACGGTGACGTTGCCGCGGTACCAGTCGCCGGTGCCGATGCCGGTGAGCGTCGCATTGGTGGTCGGTGCCGTGACGTCGATCAGGAGGTCCAGTGTGGTGACGGTGTAGGCGCCGTCGTTGTCGGTCACGTTGAGCTCGACGGTGTAGTTGCCTGCCTCAGCATACGTATGGTTCAGTTTTTTGCCTGTGTCGTCGTCGCCGTCGCCGAAGTCCCATGTATAACTCTGGATGGTTCCATCGGGGTCGTATGACGAGGAGGCGTTGAACGTGATTGTGAGGGCATTGGTCACGAGGTCGTCGCCGGCATCCGCTATGGGAGGTACGTTGGCAATGGTTATCTGTTTGGTGGTCGTATTCTGGTGATTTTGGTCGTCCCACACGGTGAGTCGCACTGTATAGGTTCCGTTGTCGTCATAGCGATGCACCGGGTTTTTGTTCGTTGCCGTGTGGCCATCGCCGAAGTCCCACATCCAGACGATGGCGTCTCCGCCCGTGTAGGTAAACTGTACGTCCTGCAGGTCGGTGGGCTCCTGTGGTGTCCACGTGAAATCTGCCGACGGGTCGCCATTGCCGGCCTCGACCGCCACCGTTGAAAAAACGAGGGTTGCGGCGGCCAGTAGTGCTATGATTCTGATGGTTGGCTGCCATGTTCCTGATTGCATGCTGTCACCCATAATGGGTATCGAAATCGGGCGGACATATATTTATTTTTGCCCCTTCGCAGGAAGAAAATATCGCGGCGCTGGCAGGGGCGAGCACCAAAAATATTAAAAGGGACGTGTATTGCAGAGATGATACTATGCCAGAGTTCAAGGTGGATATCAGTGACGGAAGCGAGGCGCATCAGGTGACGGTGAGCGGTCATCACGCCAATTCTCTTATCGGTAAAAAGATCGGGGATGCGGTCGATGGTATCTTTGTCTCGCTGCCTGGCTACAAGCTCAAGGTGACCGGGGGAAGTGACAGTGACGGGTTCATCATGCGGAAGGATATCCCCGGGATTTCTCGCCGTAAGATATTGCTGACGAAGAGCGTCGGATTCAAGCCGGATGACCGGGGCGTCAGGCGGAAGAAGACCGTCTGCGGCAACACCATCAGTCTCAACACCTCGCAGATCAATATGAAAGTCATCGAGTCGGGCAGTAAGCCCATGAAGGAATTGTTAGAGGCCGCTCAAGAAGAGAAAGATGAGTCAACCTGAGATAAATATCGGCATGGTCGGTCACGTCGACCACGGCAAAACCACGCTCACCCAGGCGCTGTCGGGGAAATGGACCGACGAGCACTCTGAGGAGTTGAAGCGGGGTATCTCTATCAAGCTGGGCTATGCCGATGCTACCTTCTATAAATGCCCGGAGTGCCCGGAGCCGCAGTGCTATACGGCCCGGCCGGAGTGCCCGGAGTGTGGCACGGAGGCGGAGCCGCTCCGGAAGGTGTCCTTCGTTGATGCTCCAGGGCATGAGACGCTGATGGCGGTCGTGATTTCAGGTGCCGCTATCATGGATGGAGCCTTGCTGCTCATCGCTGCTAATGAGGACTGCCCGCAGCCGCAGACCGAGGAGCATCTGATGGCGCTGGATACCACGGGCACGGAGGACATCATCATCGTGCAGAACAAGGTCGACCTGGTCAGCCGGGAGGAGGCGATGGAGAACTACCGGCAGATTCGTGATTTTACGGAGGGGACGACGGCGGAGGGGGCACCTATTATTCCCGTGTCGGCGCATCATCAGACCAATCTTGACACGCTGATTCAGGCGATAGAGGAGCACATTCCGACGCCGAAGCGGGATCTCAAGAAGAACCCGATTATGTATACGGCTCGGAGCTTCGATGTCAATAAGCCTGGCATTGGGCCCGACGATATTCGCGGAGGCGTCATCGGTGGTTCCCTGAAGCAGGGGAAGCTCTCGGTGGGCAATGAAATCGAGATACGCCCGGGGCGGAAGGTGGAGGAGCACGGCAAGCAGCACTATGAATCGATTTTCGCTACGATTTCATCTATCCTGACGGGCGGCGACATGGTGGAGGAGGCCGGCCCTGGCGGGCTGCTGGGCATCGGTACCTCGATTGATCCGTCGCTCACCAAGGCGGATGCCCTGGCGGGCAGCATCGTCGGCCGGGCTGACCTGCTGCCGCCGGTGTGGAACGAGCTTGAGCTCGATGTCCACATGCTCAATCGGATGGTGGGCTCGCTGGATGACGACGTGAAGGCGATAAAGTCCAATGAGCCCTTGATGCTGACGGTGGGCACCGCCACGACAGTGGGCGTGGTCACCTCGGCTCATGATGGCATGGCTCAGGTTACGCTCAAGCTGCCGGTCTGCGCTGAGGAGGGGCAGACGGTGGCTATCTCGAAGCAAATAAAACGGCGGTGGCGGCTCGTGGGATACGGGGAGATACAATGAGGGCTGTCATCCTGGATACCAACGCGTTGATGATTCCCTACCAGTCGGGCATCAATATCGAGAAGGAGATCAACCGGCTGCTCGGCATGTGTCGCATCATCGTGCCCAGCTCCGTGGTGGAGGAGATGGAGTATCTGGCGCAGCAGGATGGGAAGGTGGGTCGGGCGGCCAAGCTCGGCTTGAGCATCATCAAGAAACGGGAGTTCCGGCTGATGGAGACCGAGTATAAGGGGGATGACGGTGTGCTTGAGACCGCATTGAAGATGGATGGCGCCGTGGTCACCAACGATCATGAGCTCAAGCAGCGAGCCAAGGAGATGGGCCTGCCTATTGTGTTTCCACGCGGGGAAAACCGACTGGTGATTGACGAACGGTTGTAGCTGCCGGTGTGTCAGCGCCGGGGCTGGATATAACTGTGTACGTTTTTTTTTGTATGACTGACTAAAAAAGCGGAGTGTGAGCGGCTGTCTGCCCGGGTCTAGATGCGGTGTTTTGCGTAGAGTTCTCCTCGGGTGGGGCATCCGCAGACATATGAGTCGCCGAACGATGTTTTGTAGGGACAGAAAAAGGTGTCGTCGGGTTCGACGAAGAGAACGTCCATGACGCGCTGTTCCACGGGGCAGACGGAGCACGTCTCAGGGTTGAGGCAACTAAAATCATGCTGGCAGCGGTCTGTGGCCGCAATGACCTCCTGGCTGATGCCGAACTGATTTTTGACTTCGGTCATGTATGCGTACATGGACGGAGTGGTTAATAAAATATTTGTATAGAGCAGTTTACAGACTGCAGGCATCCATCACCGGGTTTGTAAAATTGACTTTACAAAAACAGGCCGTCGTATAGAGGGCTACAAGGTCATAACCCTTATATAAATAGGGCCGTTATGGCTGCCCATGGTAGATTTCACCGCCATCGAGGAAAAATGGCAGCAGCGGTGGTACGACGCAAAGCTGTACGAGGCAAGGCTGGACGACGGCGATGAACCCTTCTTTATTCACTTTGCTTACCCCGGCATCTCCGGATTTTTACACGTGGGACACATGCGCGGGTTCGCCTACGCTGACATGATTGCCCGCTACAAGCGGATGACCGGCCACGCTGTCTGCTACCCGGCAGGATTCCATGCCTCCGGGCTACCAGCGGTCAGCCTGGCAAAGAAGGTCACCCGCAACGATGCGGCAATGCTCGCCTACCTGCGCAGCAATGGATGCCCCGAAGAGGTGATAGCGAAGCTGGATGACCCCGAAGAGGTCATCAGCTATTTCAGCCAGGTCTATGTCGACGACTACTGGAAACGGTTCGGCTTCCTCATCGACTACTCCCGTCTCATGACGACAGTGTCGCCGGGATACAAGCGCTTCATCACCTGGCAGTTCCACAAATTGCGGGATGCAGGGCTGCTCACCCGGAAGCCCCATTTTGCGCCGTTCTGCCTCAACTGTGGGCCGGTGGCCGTCGACCGCTCAGAGACGGACATCTCCGAGGGCGGCGACGCTGAAATCAACGAGTTCACGGTCATCAAGTTCCAGATGGGCGACCTCATCTTGCCGGCGGCGACGCTGCGCCCGGAGACCATCTTTGGGGTGACCAACATGTGGGTTCATCCCGAGGTGACCTATGTCATCGCCGAGGTGGACGATGAGCGATGGGTGCTCTCCGAGCCGGGCTACCATAAGCTGGTCAACCAACTGGGTAGGGACATCAAGAAGCTTGATACCATCCAGGGAAACGAGCTCGCAGGGAAGACCTGTAGGGTCCCCCTCGTCGACCGCGAGGTGCCCGTGCTGCCGGCACCGTTCGCCGACCCGGACGTGGCGACGGGCATCGTGATGTCCGTGCCCGCCCATGCCCCCTACGACTACGTGGCCCTGCAGGAAGCCGCGCCGGACATCGAGCCCATCGTCATCATCGAGGTGGAGGGATACGAGATACCTGCCAGAGAGGTCGTCAAGGAGATGGACATCGAACGGCAGGATGACTCCCGGCTGGAAGAAGCGACGCAGCGGGTGTACAAGGCCGAATTCCATCAGGGTCGGCTCAACGAGCGCTGCGGTGACTACGCCGGCATCCCTGTCTCCCAGATAAAGGACGCCGTGAAAAACGATCTCATCGACGGTGGCATGGCCGCTATCATGCGGGAGTTCTCGAAATCAGTGGTGTGTCGCTGCGGTGAACACGTCATCATCAAGCGGGTGCCCAATCAGTGGTTCATCCGGTACAGCGACGAAGCGTTGACGCGTATGAGCACCGACCACGTGGCGACGATGAACATCTACCCGCAGGAATATCAGGAGGAGCTGCCGAAGGTGCTCGACTGGTTCGATGACCGGGCATGTATCCGGAAGGGCTCCTGGCTGGGGACCCCGTTTCCCTTCAAGGACGGCTGGACCATCGAACCCATTTCGGATTCAACGCTCTACCCTGCCTACTACGTGGTCTCCAAATACGTCAACGACGGCTCATTGGAGCCCGGCGAGCTCACGCTGGACTTCTTCGACTACGTCTTCCTTGGAGAGGGTGAACCGGCAAACGAGACATGGCAGCGCGTGCGGCAAGACTTCCTCGCCTGGTATCCCGTCGACATCAATCTGGGCGGCAAGGAACACAAAACCGTACACTTTCCCGTCTTCATCATGAACCACGTTGCCATCATGCAGCCGGAGCACTGGCCCCGGGGTATCTTCGTCAACTGGTGGATTACCCAGCAGAGCGGTGAAAAGATCTCCAAGTCAAAGGGCGGCGCCGTGCCCATCCCCGACGCAGCGGAGCGCTACGGCGTGGACACCATGCGCCTCTACTACGCCCACATCGGGTCTCCCTACGTGGACATCGAATGGGATGGCGACATGGCGTACAGCTACCGCCGGCGGCTCAGCCAGCTGTGGGAGCTCCATGAACGATTACTGGAGCTCGATGGTGGGACAGCAAACATCGACGACTGGCTGCAGGCCACCATGAACAAGTATATCAGGGAAGCCCGGGAGGCCCTGGAGGAATACGGACTGCGACGGGCGGCCAACATCATTTTTTATGACCTGTACAATGCGATGCAGTGGTACCAAAAGCGCGGGGGTGCCAATCGCGAGATAATCCATGCAACGCTGGATAAATGGATACGGCTCATGGCACCGTTTACGCCGCATCTGGCCGAGGAGATGTGGGAGAACAGCAATGGCGATGGATTCGTCTCCACGGCGGCATTCCCCGAGGCAGGCGATATAGACGAGGCGGCCCTGCAGGGCGAACAGCTCGTGCGGGACACGCTGGCTGACATAGAGGAGATTCTCAAGGTGACAGGCATCGATGCATCCGAGGTCTACATCTACACTGCTCCGGAATGGAAATGGCAGGTTGCCTCCATGGCCGCGGAGCTTGCCAGCCAGGACGGCCTCAGCATGGGCGCCCTGATGGGGCAGGTGATGCAGGACCCTGAGATAAAGCAGCACGGCGATGCGGTGCCATCGTTCGCCAAAAAAATCATTGAGGAGGCCCAGCGGGGTACGACCTACGAGCACATCGATGAAGCCGCATTTATCGGAAACGCCCGCGATTTTCTCGAGCAGGAGCTCAGCACCACGGTGCATGTATACGAGGCAGACGACGAAGCGGCACCTGACCCGGGCGGGAAGAAGCGCCACGCGGTGCCTGGCCGGCCTGCCATCTACGCTGAATGACGCCACCGGAATGATTTTTCCACGGCGCGGCGCCATCCGGCATAGAGACGTTCCCGTTTTTCCGATGGCATTGCAGGCTTGAATGTCTGTTCGACCTGTCGGCGCTTCCTGAGCTCCTCCTTTGATTCCCATACGTCGGCTGCGAGGCCTGCCAGGTAGGCGGCGCCCAGCGCGGTGCCATCGAGCATCCTCGGCCGCTCTACGTGGACATCGAGCATGTCGGCCATGAACTGGAGGAGGAAATCGTTTTTGGAGGCGCCGCCGTCCGCCGTGATGGAGCGAACGGGCAGGCCGGCATCTCGCTCCATGGAGAGCATGATATCTCGACACCGGTAGACGATACCCTCTAGGACGGCCCGGACGATGTGCTCCTTCGTCGTCGTGCGATGGAGTCCGACGACGATGCCGCAGGCATGCGGGTCCCAGTAGGGTGACGATAGACCCGTGAAGGCGGGCACGAAGTAGATGTCGCCGGCGTCTTCGATACACTGCGCCATCTGGCAGGACTGGTCCACGTGGTCGATGACTCCGAGGTTATCCCGGAGCCACTGCACCGCGGCGCCCGTCGTATTGATCATGCCTTCCAGCATGTAGGTAACCCGGCCGTTGATGCTCCAGGCAATCATGGGAACCAGTCTGTGGAGCGATGCAGCTGGCCGGTCGCCGACGTTCATGTCGATGAAGGTGCCCGTGCCGTTAGTGCATTTGACCTCGCCGGGCTCAAAGCATGTCTCGCCGAACAGGGCACCCTGCTGGTCTGCGACCACGCCCGTGATGGGTATCTCTCGCCCGAGAATACGCTCATCCAGGTATCCATACAGACCGGCGGTATCCTGCACCTCTGGAAGGATGCCCTCAGGGATATCAAAGGCATCCAGGAACAGCGAACTCCATGACAGCGAGTAAGGATCATACATGCCGGTGGCACTCGCATTCGACGTATCCGTAGCGTGAACCGTCCCCCCCGTCAAATTCCAGAGTAGCCAGGTGTCCATCGTCCCGCAGCGGAGCTCATCCCGTGACGCAAGGGAGCGGGCGTCCTCCACGTTGTCGAGCAGCCAGGCAGTGTGGGCCAGCGCCGAGGCAGGCGTGAAGGAGAGATGTGAAGCGGTTATGAGCCGGCCGGCCGTTTGACCCCGCCGGAGCGCCGGCCAGATGGAGGAGAGCGCTCTGGCTACGTGGCCGAGTCCGCGGGCGGCCCGTATTTTTCCCTGGTTGTCCATCTCCCGGCAAAGGTCCGCGGTGCGGGTGTCATGCCAGGTGATGGCGTTGTAGAGCGGCCGGCCGTCGCTCCGCCACAGGAGATTGGTCGAGCGGAGCGTCGCCACGCCGATGGTCTCGATGTCCTGTGCCTCCAGGCGGCTTTCTGTCAGTGCTTGTTTCATGACCTGCTGGCATGCCTGCCAGACCCCGTTGGGGTCCTGTTCGCTCCAGCCGGGCCGGGGTTGATGCAGCTCGATGGTCTCGTAGGCATGCGATACCATCTGGCTGTCCTCGTCGAATATGATGGCGCGGATGCCCGTGGTGCCGGCGTCGATGGCCATGAGGTGTTTCATGCGGCCTCCATGGACCGGGTGGCAACGATGTCCACCCCGGTTCCGCAGATGTTCTTGTACACGGTATCACCACAGGTTACCGGCGCTTCCATCGTAACAACGGCAAGCGTCCGGAGGCAGCCATCAATGCAGTCCTTCGGCAGCGGCTGTCGGCTCTTCACGGGGAGCATAGGATGCATGGCGCCCTCTATGAACACAGTCGTGGTCAGCACGCGGCGAGGATCGGTTGCCTCCTGCACCGCGTAGCTCTCGCCGCGCGGGCAGGTGTTCCCCGTGACGATGATCTCGTCGTCGCGTCGCTCGACGTTCATTTCACAGCCCAGTGGGCATTCTATACAGATAATGCTATCCATTGTGTACCTCCACCTTGATGTGGTGTATTCCCTGCAGTCGCTCGGCGGGCACCGTCAGGGTGACCATCTCCGGGGGTCTGACGATGAGCTGACGTTGCTCCGCAAGTACGGCATCGTCACCGTTGACGGTGACGACGGCGTTCCGCTGCTC
>JBNGDQ010000026.1:12214-13628 GCA_049975285.1 Thermoplasmatota archaeon | reverse complement strand
GTATACGACGATGCAGCAGGTCGTCGATGCCATCAAGCAAAACAGCGCATCGGAAGACTACATTACGGTGACCTCACTGGGCACCGGCGATGGCTACTTCGCGCCAGCCGCGATGGCAGCCGCATATCATGGCTCCCCGGTCCTGAACATCGGTGAGGCACCCACGGCATATGACACGCTGGACAAGGCCATGGCCTGGCGTGAATACTCAGGTGGCTGGTATCATGGATGCCGGGCGCTTGGTCACCTCCCGCAGATGCGGGAACCATTTGAGCTCATGCCGTCGCTACGCGACCTGATACAGAACCAGAGCATCCCGGAGCCCGGATTCGATATGAAGCTTAGATGGTTCGGGGCCATCAACGAGGGCGTCCACGGCATGATTGACGGCTACGGTCTCGACCGTGACGGCAAGGAGGCATATCTGTTCGTATCGCCGCGGGATACGGACATCCGGGATATGATGTGCCGGGCCATGACGGGCAACAACTCGTATGCAGGGCATATCCCCGTTGAGACGCCGGGCTTCTCGTCGGCGGTCATCGTCCGCGATATCATGTATCCGGCGCTCATCTACGCGAACCCCGGGCGGGACGTAACAACCTCGCAGATAATGAACTATCCCAACGGCTATCAGTGGCGGGCCAACGATGGCAACGAGTATCCCAACTATGCCACCCAGGAACTCAAGCAGAGCTTCAGCTCGCACGGTCGCTTCTATGAGGGGCATACCATCTGGGATAACCTACTTGAGCGGTACAACGCCGGCGCTTCGATATCCTACTACTCGGGCCACGGCACCGGGGGCTCGGGTATCTCGGCGCAGTACAAGTGCATCGCTGACCAGTTCCCGGACTGTGAGCTGCGCCACGAGGAACTCAAGGACTTCGAGTGGTGGGATGGCTGGCGGGGTTACAGCGGCTACGACGACGAAATGACCAAGACACCGCGCTGGGGCGGCGAGTCCGGTTACAGTGCCTCTGAGCCCGGACTGTATGACATCATCCACTTCAAGTGGGTGGACGAGGCGTTCGACAACCTGCACAGCGAGCTCGAATTCTGGAGCTCCTGTACGACGGCGTCGCACTTCGGGCCCATGGTATACCTGGCGCACGGCTCGGCCCTCTATCAGGGATGCTGTGGCTCCTCATACGGCGTCCAGGACGATCTGCACAACAACTGGATCTTCCACGACGTGATGGTGCTCGGCCACGGCATCGGCGAATCGCAGTCCCGCTACACGTGGATCTTCAACCGCGACTTCACCACGATGGACCCGACGACGCTGTACGGCCGCTCGACGCACTTCCAGCCCTCCCAGGGCGGACTCACCAACATCAACGTGCTCTTCGGCGACCCCACGATGACCTGTTACAATCCCAACTGGACCGAACCGGAGCCGGTCAGCCCATAA
>JBNGDQ010000026.1:0-12114 GCA_049975285.1 Thermoplasmatota archaeon | reverse complement strand
GTCCTCCGTGGCGGTGACGGGTGCCTCGACGTGTATCTCCATGGATGCGCATTGCGCCAGTGTTTAAAACCATAACCCTCATAAATGGGGCCGCGATGCCCCTGCATGGAATACGCGATATTTGAAATCAATGCAGGCAAAGAAAGCGACGCCAAGATGCTGGAAGAAGATGACCTCATCAGCCGGCAGACCATCACCATCCGCAACGCAAAGGCGCTCGGCCTGGACGGCGACAGCACCTACATCAAGATAGAGGGCAACCCCGAGGCCATCGAGCGTGCCGTGGAGATGGTCGAGGACAACGAACTCGGCGAGAAGCTCTCCGAAAAAGAAGCAAAGGAGATCTACGACAAAATCGCCGAGGAAGAGGAGAGCGCCAGCCACGGCATGGGCATGATCTTCGACTGAATAACGGCTCTTTTCCCCTTCTTTTTTCAACTACCAGAATGGTGTTTTTGTCTCCGTGATCCGTTGTACCAGCGGCTTATACTTCCTGGAACAGGAACGGGTCTAGTACCTCGATACGTTCCTTATAGTCCTCTGGATAGAGCAGATGCTCGATGGCGGTAACGGAGCTCAGCAGCGAGTTGCCGTCCTGGGGTGTGAAACAGAATCCGAAGACCTCTTTTTCGTTGCGGACGAAGATAGTCGGCAGCACCATGACCGTCTGGTTGAGGATGCGGCCGTAGTGGCCGTGGTCGCGCCCGAACGAGAACACCAGGTTGGACATTTTCTTGTTGGTGACCGCGACCCGGGGATCTGCCAGGAACCGATCGATGACCTCCTCCTCGCTGGTCGGCTGGTTGACTTTGATGTCGAACCATATTGAATGCATGTACTGGGTGTTGAGCTTCATCGCCGACGAGAACACGTCGAGGCCCAGACCGAGGGTGTCGTAGAGATACCAGACGTCCTTGGCGTGATGGGTGCCCCGCTCGTCGTCGTGCCCGCCAACCTGCGGCGCCGGAATGAACTTTTCGTCCTGGGAGATGTCGTTGGCCCGACGGATGCAGACAAAGCGGCCGCTGTGGAAGTTATCCATGGAGACATCGAGAGCGATACTCTTGATGGCCACGGCGATGTTGTGCGTGTTGCAGCTCACAATGTGGATATACTTGTCCTGGTTGAGTGCTTCCTCGTTGATACCCGCAGCGAACATCTTCCCGAAGCCGAACTCGGATCCCTGCGCCAGAAAGCCGAGGACGTTGTCCTCATATTTTTTGTAGTAGGTTTCCTTGTTCTTGAGGCCGATGCCACTCGGCGTGCAGTCCACGACGACGCTCGCCCGCTTGATGGCCTCTTCCGCCTCGTATTCCGGCTCGAGGCCGAGTTCGCGGAAATCCTGTTTCTTCTTGTCGGAGGTGACGAGATGACCGCCGCGGTCGAGGAGGCCCTTGACCTTCGGCCGGTCGGTCAGCACGGGGCTGTGCTTGTAAAATGTTACCTCGTCGATACCCAACTGGGTACGCATATCACACAATAGACCGATAAGGGGTTCCCCGATGGTGCCGGTCCCCACAACATGCACAATGTTGGTCATGCTATCGGGCCAAGTATGGCCTGTCGCTATTTAACGTTTCGTGCACTGCTCGAGGGCGGCCACGGCGGGCAGCGTTTTCCCCATGAGGAAGCGCTCCAGCGAGCCGCCGCCCGTGGAGACATATGAGATGTCGTCCGCAACGCCGAACTGACGTGCGGCAGCCACGGTGTGTCCACCGCCGATGACCGTGAAGGCACCCGAGTCAACCATGGCTTGAAGAATATCTCTCGTGCCGGTCGCAAAGGCATCTTCCTCGAAGACGCCCATGGGCCCGGTGAGCAGGACAGTGGCCGCGTTCCTGATAACCTCGGTAAAACGAGAGAGGGTATCCGGGCCGATGTCTTTTATCGCCGTGGCATCATCGACATCCGCTATCGTGAGGTCTTTCCGTCCGTCATCGTCAATGCCGACGTCGGTGGGCAGCATGATGGCCTCGCAGTGCGCATCGAGCAGCGACGTGATAGCCTCCTGTTCATCTGCTTCGACGTCGAGAATGCCGGCGAAGGCATTGGCCGGCACGCCGCCCAGCAGGACCATGTCGGCTGAGCCACGCTCAAGGAGATGCTGGATGACCGGGATGGCATTGCCGTACTTTGCGCCCCCGAAGGCAAACACGGCCGGGTGCTCCGGCTGCTCGGTCAGCAAGGAAAGCGTATCGACCTCTTTCTCCATCAACCGGCCGGCGTAGGAGGGCAGCACTGCCGTGAAGCCGACCATGGAGCAATGGGAGCGATGCGCCGCCGCAAATGCATCGTTGACGAACAGGTCCGCCAGCGGATGCAGCGCCTGTACGAACTCGCTCCGGGCGTGCTCCTCCGGCGTTTTCGCGTCGCGTTCTCCCTCAAAGGAGCGGACGTTGCCCAGCAGCAATGCCTCGCCGTCCTGCAGCGAAGTAATTGCCTGCCGGGCTGTCTCGCCGTAGACATCGTCGACGTATCCCACCGCCCGGTCCAGGATGACGGAGAGCGCTGCTGCATGCTGGCCAAGGTCGGTGAAATCCCAGCCGCCGGGCCGGCCCTGATGCGCCAGGATGACAACGCGGGCATCCCGGTCGAGCAGCTCCTGCACCGTGGGCACGATGCGCTCTATCCGCGATGTATCCAGAATCTCCAGGGTATCCGGGTCAAGCGGGGAATTAATGTCGACGCGGAGGAGGACAGTACGCCCTGCCACCTCGCAATCGTCAAGGGTTGGCAGCTTCATGCCCCGATATGCAAAACGGCGTTAAATATCTTTTTCGTCTGCCGCTTTGCGGCGCAAAAAGGAGAGCATGTCCGCCCGGAATTCAGGACGGCGGAGCGCCGCCTCGACGTTGGTGCGCAGCCAGTCCAGCTTGTTTCCCAGGTCGAAGCGTTGTCCCTCGAACTCGTAGGCGTAGACCTCGCTGCTCTGGTTGTACAGCCGGATGGCATCGGTGAGCTGTATCTCTCCGCCCTTGCCTTCGCTGGTGCGGTCGATGCAGTCGAATATCTCCGGGGTGAAGACATATCGGCCCATGATGGCCAGCCGGGATGGTGCTTCATCCGCTGAGGGTTTCTCGATCATGTCGTGCACCCGGTACAGGCGCTCGTCTACCTGCTCTGCATCCACGATGCCGTAGCGATGGACCGCTTCGCGGGGAACCTGCCCGATGGCGATGACCGGCGCTTTGTATGATGCAAAGCGTTCAACGAGCTGCCCGGTACATGGCTGCTCGGAGAAGATGATGTCGTCGCCGAGGAGCACGGCGAAGTCATCCCCGTCGACGTGTTTGCGGGCGCAGTTGATGGCGTCGCCGAGACCGCGGGGCTGCTTCTGCCGGATGTAGTGTATGTCGGCCATGTCGGCAATGCGACGGATGGTGGCCAGCCGCTCGTGATCGTTCCGCTGCCGAAGCGTGTGCTCCAGCTCGTAGGACATGTCGAAGTAATCGGCGATGGAATGCTTACCCCGGCCCGTGATGATGAGGATGTCGTCGATGCCTGCATCCAGGGCCTCCTCGACCACGTACTGGATGGCGGGCTTGTCGACGACGGGGAGCATTTCCTTTGGCGTACTCTTCGTGGCTGGCAGGAACCGGGTACCGAGCCCTGCAGCCGGGATGACGGCCTTCATGGGCTTGAAAGCATCCTTCGGCTTTTATTATTTGTGTTTTTCATCTGCCGCTCCGGTATTCTGCATGACGAAGAAAGCCGAGCCGTACCATGCGCTGTGGCGCCGGTACATGTCTACCTCTCTTTGTTCCTCGTCGAGAACGGCCAGGGCCTCTGGGTCATCCCTGTACCTCTGGCGGAGCATCTTGATGCGTTGTTCCAGCGGCTCGTAGTATTCATCCCACCAGGCCTCCTCGGGCAGCGTGAAATAGCCTAGAAGATCGTATCCCTGTTGAGCAGCCATGGCGCAGTTCTCCTCGGGGGTCGTTATACCGGCATATATGTGCTCCCAGTAGTCCCGTATCTTCTCTGGGGGATTCGGCTGGAGCCAGATCATCTCGTGGACGACCAGATATCCGTTGGGTGTGAGCATCGACCTCCATTCTCTGAGTCCTCGCTCGAACCCGATAACGTAGATGGAGCCCTCCGCCCATATGACATCGAAATATCCGTCGGGAAAATCCATGTTGAACATTGACATATGGCGCGCCTCTACACGGGAGGCCAGTCCCCACTGTGCTGCTCTCCGTTCGAGTTCATCGAGGTAGGGGCGATGCATATCGATGGCCGTGATAACGCCGTTGCTCAATGCCGCCAGCTCAAGGGTGGCAGGTCCGGTACCGCATCCCACGTCCAGGATGCGTGGCTTCTCCAGGCGGGGAAGCATCCGGTAGGCCCGGCGGGTGAAGTCAGCCCGGCCGGGGCTCTCCCGGGGAAGCTGGCTGTGCAGCTCGAAAAAGACTGGATGATGCATTGGCCATGATACCCGGGGGAGCTATTAATACTGTCCGTCACGGCCGTTCTTAGAAGAATCCATGGCCGGAGATGACGGAGCGAATCAATACCAGGATGGGGATGATCTCCAGGCGCCCGATCCACATGTTGATGATGAGCATGGCCTTCGCCACGGGATCCATGCCGATGCCCGTCACGCCAGTGGAGAGACCCACGTTGCCCTGCGCGGAGCAGACCTCGAAGATGACGTTTTCCAGCGACGCGACCGGGTCGCCAATGGTGACCAGCAGGACCATGATGCCCACGAAGAGCAGGATGAGCCAGAGGAAGGACAGCACGGCGGCCTGGCTGAGCTCCTCGTTGGCCTGGTCGACGGACAGCGTCTTGCTGCCCAGCTTGTGGCCAAAGGTGCTCTTCGGCGGCAGGAATATCTTTTTGAGTTTCCAGCCGACGCCCTTGGTGAGCAGGACGCCCCGGAAGAGCTTTATGCCCCCGGCGGTCGAGCCAGCGGCGCCGCCGATGATCATGGCCAGCGACAGCAGCATCTTGGACTCAGCCCCCCACAGACCGACGTCTGCAGTATTGAATCCCGTGCAGCTCAACGCCGAGGTGAACTGGAAGGCAGCATACTTGAACGACTGAAGGAACGAGGGATAGAGATCCAGATTCAGCAGGGCAAGAACCACCATGCCACTGAAGACGAGGACGAACAGCGCCAGCGTCTGGACGTCCATAAAAAACTCCTTTATCCTGCCGCGCAGGAAATCATAGTGAGCGGCAAACGAGATAGCACCCGCCACCATGATGGGGATGAGCGCGATATGCACGGCCGTGCCATACGAGGTGATGCTGTCATCCTTGACGGAGAAGCCGCCGGTGGTCAATCCGGTCATGGCGTGGTTGATGGCCTCCCAGATGGGCATGCCGGCGATGAACAGCACAGTGATGGCGATGAGCGTGTACAGGAGCAGAATCCACCACATGCTCTTCACTGTCGAGATGATGCTGGGGTGGATTTTTTCCTCCCGCGCCTCGGAGCGGTACAGCGTGAAGGAGCCAGTACCCCGCCGGGCCAGGATGATGAGCGTGAGGACGATGACTCCGACGCCGCCGATCCACTGGATGAAGGTGCGCCAGAACTGCAGGGTGTACGGCAGCTTTGACTCGTAGGCCACCATGGTCAGCCCGGTGCCCGTCCACCCGGCCATTGATTCGAAAAACGCGGACAATGGATCCATATAGGCCAGCGTGTCGAGATTATAGGGAACCTGCCAGAAGGGAATACTCCCGATGAGCGAGATGATGAGCCAGGACAGTGCCGCGATGACCATGGCATGCTTTATCTTGGGCTCGCCGTCTCCCCGCCCGGATAGCCAGAATAGGCCGCCAACAGCGAAAAACACGAGGGCGGTCACGATGATCCAGACGGCATAGGAGTACTCGCTGTACACTAGCGGCGGGATGACGGCTATGAGCGTGGCAAATCCCACCGTCAGCAGAACCGCTCCTGTATCCCGGAAAATGATTTTGAGGTCTTTCATATAGCTCAGCCGCGTTTAGGTGGAGAACAATTCCATGGCCTTGTCTATCTTGTCCTCTCGCGCGAGAACGGTCACGGAATCGCCGACTTTCAGCCGGGTGTCCTCTATAGGGATGATAATATCCGAGTTCCGCTCGATGGCAATGATGGAGACGCGGCGCGGCAGCTTTATCTCTTTCAGGGTTTTATCGGCTATCTTTGCGCCCTCCGGCAGCACGATCTTGAATATTTCGGCGTGGCCGCCTAAGCTCATGAAATCCCGAATCATGGGCCGCTTGACCGCCCGGTAAAGGTACTCCGCCATCAGTGCGTTGGGATTGCCCACGACGTTGGCGCCCTTCTCCCGGAACATAGCCTTGCTTTCCTCGTTGTTGACCACGGAGACGAGCGAGGGCACGCCTCGTTTCTGGGCAATGGAGATGACCATGAGATTGGTAGCGTCGTCAGCGGTGGTGACAACGGCGTCGGCTCGTTCTAACTCTGCATCCTCAAGGGTTTCCTGGTCGGTTGCATCGGCGTTGATGACGACGGCGTCGTATTTCTTGGAGAATTCACTGCATTTCTCCTTGTCTTTTTCGATGACGACGATATCGTCTTTGTGGTCGAGGGCGAACTCGGTGAGTTTTTGTCCGATGCCACCCGCACCTATTATCAGTATGTACATGTTCTCCCTGGCGTAGGAGACCATAAATTGCTCGGTATTATTAAATCTTTCTCCGTCGCTTCAAGATAGCCATCAGATAGGCGGCAGCTCATCCATCGGGACACCGGCTACGTACGCCGTACTCCGCCGGATAATCCACCAGTTGTAGTCCTCGGGCAGCTGCTCGCCGTCCTGCCAGGCGTAAACGTAGCGGGGAACACCGTAGATGGTGGTCCCGAAGGATTCCTGGATGCTCCCGTTGCGCATCGGCGGTATCTCGGGATGATGACCGAAGAGCACCAGGGTACCAGCGCCGTAGGACGCCTCGACGCCCGCCCATTGACCCTTGATGTCCGTAACAACCGGCCGCTGGATGGTTCCCCGCCAGGTATAGTAGTGCAACGGGGCCACCTCCATGGGTTCCTCGAGATACGCAGCGATGGGCGTCACGTCTGCCTCGCCTGCAGGGTACATACCCGGGCCGCCCCCGTAGACAATAGAGCGTGTATCGCTCTCGTAGTCCCGAAAGACCGGGTGGCTGCCATCGAGACCGGTCACCAGCGGAATGTGGTCTTCCCCGGTGTCCTTCCAGAGGTATTGCCATTCCTCCGTCTGGTCGTCGTTGAGGTAGACGTCGACGATGTCCAGCGATGCAGCATTGATGAACAGGTCGAAGGGAGCCCGCGGATGCTCGATGCCTCTCGATACGATGTTGGCTCCGCCGCAGATGCCCAGATATCCGCCACCATTTTCAATGAATTCGATGACGGCGCGGCGCCAGGCAGGCAGCAGAGAATGGAAGTACTGTCGTCCGCTGGCCCCGATGACCAGCACGTCGTAGTCGCTGAGGGAGCCAGTGAGGACATCCCGCATGCCGATGAGGCTAACCTGTAGCTGGTATGACTGCGTGCCCTGCCAGGTATAGTTCAGCGCCTGGAAGAGCTGTCGCACCGAGGGAGAGATGGAGTCGTAGAGCGCGACGTGGATGGTCTGTGCTGCCGGTGCGGCGTTCGCCTCATGCGAGTCGTCTGCTGGCTGTATGTCGAGCGACGCGGCAACGGGCAGGAGAAAGAGGACGGAGACGAGGAACACCTGTAATGCTTTCATCACAGATGTTAACAATTGTTGTATAAAAGATTTATGCTAGGGCGTGATGCGCTTCAGCCGGATGTACTCGATGCCGTCGCCAACCCGGGCAAATATCATCTCCTTGCGGACCGAGTTGGCGAGACGCACGGCCCGGCTGACCTCCGTCCAGGTCGAGGTGAAATCCTCCGGCAGCACGTGGATAAGATACGGGGCATGTCCCTCCCCGATGGGCCTTCGATATACGCGGAAATGCGAGCCGAACTTGAAGCCCGTCTTGGGAACGAGTCCCTTACTACGGATGTTCTTATAGGCCAGCAGACGGCGCTCGATATCGGGCTGTACCCCCCGGGCGTGATCCATAAACGCCTCATAGGACATTTCTTGGCCGTTCCGGTGGATCGTGGCGCCTTTTTCGGCCAGGTAGGCGGTCTCCATCAGGGACAGTTGGACCGCGTTGTCGCCAAACGTCCGCCCCACGTACTGCTCCTGCAGCTCGCAGGCAAGAGCGGCATCCCAGACCATGCTCCGATCGCCGAGCAGCGTAATGACGCCCTCATAGCTCCCGTGCTCCTCGAGCCTGCCCTGCATCCGGAAGAATTTGACATAGTAATAGGTGAGGTCGCCCTCCTCGTCCACGATACCCACCATGAGCCGGCGTCTCTGCAGGGTGTGCAGCAGCATGGCGATACTCTTGATGGAGAAGGGAGAACGCTCCGAGAGCGCCTTAACCAGGAAATCCGGTTCATGGGAATGCGGCGCGCCACCCCGAGGGTACAGGTTCATCGCCTGCTCGTTGGTATCCGCCACGTAGCCGCGCTGCCTGAGGTCCCGGTAGACCAGGTAGCGTATCTCGAACGCGGGATCCTGCTGGATGCCGTGCAGCATGAGCTCCTGCAGCGACATGGAGTGACCGTCCCGGAACACCTCAAGACGTTCAGACTCGACGAGAAAGGCGGCCTCGATGATGTCGAGGTGGAGGGTTCCTCTGTCCATGCGGCCGAAGTATCCCTTGTTATAGTGCCGGGTTGCCTCGGATTGCTCGTCGACGATGACCTCGCTCTCCCGGAGATGGCCTGGCATGGTTACAGTGTCCCGATGTATGCTATCATCGACTCGAAAAGCGCTCGTCCATCCGCTGCGCCGTGCTCCTGATGCTGCCAGGGGTAGAAGGCACGCTCCGGGTGGGGCATCATCCCCAGGACGTTCCCCGCCGGGTTGCACAGGCCGGCGATGTTGTCGATGGAGCCGTTCGGGTTCCACGGGTAGCCAGCCGTTTCGCCGTGGCAATCAACGTAGCGGAACACGATGCATCCCTCGTCATCGAGGCGCTGCACGATGCGCTGCTCCGCTCCCCGGGGAAACATGAGCTTGCCCTCCATGTGCGCTGATGGTATCAATCGAATGTCTCCCTCCGGGATGCGCGACGTCAATGGACAGGCATGGTCGTGGCGCAGCAGCGTGGGCCGGCATTCAAATCGGTTGGAGTCGTTCACGGCCAGGCAGGCCTCCGGGGTCTGGCTGACGCCGTCCAGACCGGGCAGCAACCCCAGCTCCGTCAGCACCTGGAAGCCGTTGCAGACGCCCATGACCGGGTAGCCGGCATCGACGAACTCGAGAAGCTCATCCATGAGCAGGGCCTTGATGCGGGCGGCGAATATGGCACCGGCTCGCACATAGTCGCCGGCGGAGAAGCCACCCGGGATGAAGATACCCTGGTAGTCGAACAGCGACGACGGGTCATGTTTGAGCATGTTGAGATGCACATATTCGGGCTGAGTGTCGAGCTCCACGAAGGCCTGATATGATTCCTCCTCACAGTTGGTGCCCTCGATGCGAAGTACAGCGATACGGATGTCCGACGGATGCACGGTGGTAATAAGGGCAGGGATATAAGAAATTAGTCCCCTGCCAGCCATCCAGGGCATCGGACTGACCTAGATACGCCATCTCCTCCTTGAACGTGCCGTTCCCCAGTTATGGCTGCACCGGCACGGGGACATCCATGAGCGCCTGGACGAGGCTGACCACGTTGGCGGCTCCTTTCATGAACAAGGTATAGGTGGCATCAGCCGTGCAGACCCGCATTTTTTTGAACAGGAGACCTGTCGTCCCGACAAATTCAACATCATCAAGATGAATATCAATCTTCCGGGCCTTCGTCATCGGGCGAAACGACAAGCGGCGGGTGGTCACGAAGAGGGTACCGACGGCGCTGCCTCTCCCGATGCGTATGTTTGCCCGTCGCCGGAGGACGATGCCTTCATCGTCGTCGGTGGATAACACGTCTCTCTATCTCTGGGTGCTTTAAATGCTTACCGCAGCGTTAGAGGAATACCGGCAGGAAGACCAGCGATACAATCGACATCAGCTTGATCAGGATGTTCAACGATGGACCGGAGGTATCCTTGCATGGGTCGCCCACGGTGTCGCCCACCACGGCGGCCTTGTGCGCTTCGCTGTTCTTGCCGCCGTAGTTGCCGGCCTCGATGTATTTTTTGGCGTTATCCCAGGCGCCGCCCGCGTTGGCCAGATAGATGGCGAGCAGGAACCCGGTTGCGGTGGCGCCGGCCAGCAGCCCGACGAGGGCGCCGACATCCCACAGGCCGACGGCGATGGGTGCAGCGATGGCGATGATGACCGGCAGTATCATCTCGACGAGGGCGCCGCGCGTCGCAATCTTGACGCAGCGTTGATAATCCGGCTCGCCCTTGCCCTCGAGGATGCCGAGCTCCCGGAACTGCCGGCGGACTTCGTCCACCATCTTCTGCGCGGCTCTGCCGACAGCGCCCATGGTCAGCGCTGAGAAGAGGAAGGGCAGCATGGCACCGATGAACAGGCCAGCCATAACCGCGGGTTCATTGAGCCCGATGTTGACGGACACGACCTCGGCCTCCACCGACTTCACGAAGGTGAACACCAATGCCAGGGCAGTGATGGCCGCGGAGCCAATGGCAAAGCCCTTACCCATGGCTGCGGTGGTGTTCCCCACGGCGTCGAGCGCCTCCGCTTTCTCGCGGATCTCGGAGCCCATACCCGCCATCTCGGCGATGCCAGCCGCGTTGTCAGCCACGGGGCCATAGCAGTCGTTGGCCAGCGACATGCCCAGCGTGGAGAGCATGCCCACCGCCGCGAGGGCAACGCCGTAGAAGCCAGCGAACTCGAAAGCCAGGACCATCGCCACGGCCGTCGCGATGATGGGGATGAAGACGCTCAGCATGCCGATGGACATACCCTGGATGATGTCCGTAGCGGGACCAGTCTGCGCTGCCTTGGCAATGGACTGCGTCGGCCGCCGCTCGTACGAGGTGAAGTATTCCGTGGCGAGGCCGATGACGATGCCGTCGATGAGACCAACCAGGATAGCGTAGTACGGCTCGATGGCCTCGAGCAGGTAGCTGGTAGCAATGAAGGCCGCCACGGCGAAGATGATAGCTGAGCCAAACAAGCCATTGCGGAGCGCTCCGTAGGCGTTCTTGCCGCGGACGAGCACCATGGCCGCTATCGAGGAGAAAACACCGATGGCCACGATGACGAGCGGGTAGATGTCCACGTGTTCGCCAAAGGAAGCAAAGTTGTCGACCCCGATGCTGACCCCGGCCAGCCCGAGCAATGCCAGGGCGATACCGGCAATAATAGAATCAACGTATGACTCGAACAGGTCAGCACCCATGCCAGCCACGTCACCCACATTGTCGCCCACGTTGTCCGCGATGGAAGCCGGGTTCCGCGGGTCATCCTCCGGGATGCCCTCCTCGACCTTGCCGACGATGTCCGCGCCGACGTCAGCCGACTTGGTATAGATGCCGCCGCCGACCCGGGCGAAGAGCGCGATGCTGCTCGCACCGAACCCGAAGCTGAACAGGATACTGGACACGTCAGCGTGGCCCTCGTAGAGCCAGTAGAACAGGGAGACACCGATGATGCCCAGGCCGGTGACGGAGAGCCCCATCACGGCACCGGAGGAAAACGCGATGCGCAGCCCCTCCATAAAGTGCCTCCTGACGCCCTCAGCCGTCCGGGCGTTGGAGCGAGTGGCGATGCGCATGCCGATGTTACCGGCCAGCGCCGAGAAGACGGCGCCGACCAGGAAAGACAGCGAGCTCTCCCAGGGCAAATCGCCGGTAACCTGTGAGATGGCCAGGAGGATGCCCATGACCACGATGATAAAAATGGTAATGACCCGGTATTCCTCGTTGAGAAACGTCATCGCTCCCCGGTAGATGCTGTCCGACAGCTCCTGCATCCGGTCGGTACCCGCGGGCTTCGAGAGGATATAGTAGACGAGGTAGGCAGCGGTCACGATGGCTGCAACCCCTGCAAGTGGTGGTATGAGGTCTATCCCAATCATGAGGGGGGAAGGCAAGAATAATATTTAAATATTGGGCAGAAGCAACGATGGAGTCATCCGATTCAGTCATCGATGACCATTGCTTTT
>JBNGDQ010000025.1:9646-13858 GCA_049975285.1 Thermoplasmatota archaeon | reverse complement strand
GCTTTTGTCGCCTTTGATGGTAACATCCTGCACGGCTACCTCGTCCCCGTCGACGCGAGCCGCCGTGGTATACGTGCCGGGTGGCACCATAAACGCTGCTGTTCCATCACCGTCGATGCTGGTTTCCAGCGTCTGACCGGAGCGAGTGACGAGGAGCTTCCCCTCGGAGAGTGCCATTCCATAGGCATTGTAGAGGCTGGCGGCAACCTCGAATTCAGCGGGGAACGTATACTGGCCGGTGCTGTCGCCATCCAGGCTGATGTCTTCTTCCAGGGTGAAGGACTTGTATCCCATCTGGAGTGTATAGCCGGCGGGTAGCAGGTCCGTGAATCGATAGCTCCCGGGCGCCTGCCGGATGGCGGTCAGCATGACTGGCTCGACCATCTCGCGGCTGGACAGGATCGGGTTTACCTCCACGGCGGGGGGAAGCCCCCAGGTATCCTGGATGGAGAAGTCATACGTGTACAGGCTGACGGCTATCTCGTCCGTCGCCATCAGTGCTTCAGGTCGCTTCTGCACTCGGACCATCTTCTCGTCTATGAGGAATCCCTTGTATAGTGTCTGCAGGGTGTAGGCAGCCCGCATATAGCGCGGAGCTCGGAGTATGATGCTGCCGTTTTTATCTGACGAGGCGACCGCAATGGTGACGTTGCCGTACTGTAACCGTGCAGTGGCTCCTTGGACGCCGCCTCCGTTTTGGTCGACGATGGTAAGCCTGGTTTCGCCTTCCGGCCTGGCGAATATGTGCGTTGACGTGTTTTCTGTCACATCTACCGAGGTAAAGCCGATATATTCTCGTTCATTCCTGAACAGCGGGTTTTCCCGGTATATCTTGACGAGATAGGTACCGGGGTCGAGGTCAGGGAACCGTATCTTTTTGAAGAAGGAGGCGTTGCCCCAGTCGAAGAGCCCGACGATCAGCTGTATTTTTTCTATCAATGTCGTGTTATCGAAGGCGAGGTCCATGCCCTCGGACAGCGACAGGCGACCGACGGATCCCGATGACTGCAGTCCTCCCTCCAGGTAGAGTTCTGCATAGAGATAGGACAGATTTTTTCCCGCTACGGCAGAGAGGATCGAGCCCAGCGGGACCGTGGGCGCAGCGTGGACGTACGCTGTCAGCGTAAATCGTTCCATCTGGTCATCCTCCTCGGTGATGTTGCCGCGGAGCAGCGGCCGTGTTGCCACCATGTCCTGGAACACAGCTGCTTCTGACGCTACGCCCTCATAGCCAGCTGTTTCAAAGGTGACAAATTCTGCATTGAATGTCACATTGAGGTCATCGGACAGCATCGTATCATGTGTGCCCGTTCTCTCGTAGGCGTTCCGCGATGCATAGACGCTGCCAGCGTCTGCCTCCAGGCCGGGAAGCTTTACGACTTCTTTTACCGATGCCTTCACCTGGATGCCATCATCATCTCCCGGGGTAAATCCGTCGACAGCCTCGAATAAAATTCCATGGGCCTTGCCCGTCGTCGGGTCATCCATGCAGAGCCATGCACCCTCGCCTAGGTCGGCGTCGTCCCTGGTGGTGAGAATCCATTCAGCTTTTTCCGTGGACGGATCGGGCGGAACCGCGTATTCCTTGACGAGGTCGTCCTCGCTGTACAGGTGCAGCGACGGCAGGATGACGCCCATATTCATTTTTTCAATGGTGGCGCTCCGGCTCTTGAAGGTGGTGAGATGGGCATAGGTCCCGTCTTCTTCCTGGTTTCCCTCGATGTTCACGGGCTGCAGGACGTCGTGGTTGACGTTGGCGGCCAGCCGCTTGATAGTGGTGGGACAATAGTAGTAGGTGTAAATGTTATCAGTTCGCAGGGTGCCCTCGGGGGAGGAGCCGGCTATCCGCAGCCGTATCATGAGGTTTCCGTCTATCATGATAGATTTCGTGATGTCGGTCGCCCAGTCCGTGCCGGTGGTCTCCTGAGCGCTATCGATGCTGTAGGTCATCGCGAATGATGCCAGCTGGTCAGTATTTACGGTCTCGAATTCCGTCGAGTTGAGCTTCAATTTTGCTACCATCTGGGAGACTCCGTTTCCCAGCAATACGCCCTGCTGGCAGACACCGTAGACGACGTAGCCGTCCTCCGTGATTTTGTAGTAATCGAAATCTATCTTCTGCCCGGATATCGGTTCATAAAAATAATGGGTGTCCTCGACGGCGACGTGGTCCGGGTAATCGGCTGCCGGTGTTTCCCCGTCATCGTACAGCACGTAATATTTTTCGGTGCCGTCGACGCCCCGCGGGATGAGGAAGACGATGCTGCAGGCTGTCACGTGTGTGTCATCGGTAAAGGCAAGGTCATACGTCTGGGATTCCAGCTCGGTGAGCCCGCTGCCGTCGTCGTAGGCAACCCGGATGGAGTTCACTGTCTCGTTGCGCGCCCAGCAGGCATTGGCAAAGGATACCCGCATGTCGACCGGCTGGAGGTGTGTCTCCGCGGCGCCGGTATCCAAAGGAAGGTCCAGTAGCTGTTTGTAGGGCAGTGCATCAACGTCGCTGGCCGAGGCGGACGGAGCAGAGAACAATGGATGCCCGATGATGCTGCCGCAGACCACGACGACAATCATCCATGATGCAAACCTGCCTCTCACCAACATGCAACTAACACCACGATATAAACATTCTTTAAAGTATATTTTAGAGAGGCCAGAAAGCTGTACCGCTCAGCCCAGGAAGTTCAGGAACCCCAGCCACCAGAGAATCCAGACCGTGGTGGTGACCAGGGAGCCGACGAATACAATCATAATAGTCTTCTTGGCGCTGACGCCGAGCAGCCGGGCGACGATGGTGGTGCTGATGCCCCCGGTGCCCTGGAAGGGAATCATCATGAAGATGAGCAGGCTGACAGTCAACAGTCGCTTTTTCCGGTATTTTTCCGCTCGGCGCTGCAGTGCCTTGTAGGCCCGGTCGAGGATGCGTATGCGGACGATGATGAACTCGGCGAACCACCAGCTGTAGGCGAGGATAGCGGAGCTGATGACGTCCATGACGACGATCATGCTCCATACCGTCCAGCCGGGCAGCGCCGGTCCGACCACGCCGCCGTCCGCCCAGGAGAGCCAGCCGGGCAGCGAGAGTCCTTCCCCGGAGGAGAGCATATAGGGAATGATGCTTTCCTTCCCGAACGGCGGAAAGAGATACGCTATCGCGGAGACCCCGTATTTTTGTGCTTCAGCCGCCGGCAGATAATCAAGGACGAGGGCGAAGTAGAGCGCGACGGTGAGCCAAGGGACGATGAACACAAGGAACTTGTACAGGTAGCCCAGGTTATGCCAGATGCGGTGTACCTGGTCGTATGCCTCAGTCACCAGTCTCGGTATCCTCATGATGCTCCTTCTCCAGCTCCGCGTATGCTTTATCCAGGATCGTCTTCAGCGTCTGGTAGACCTCCTCCAGGTTGAGACACCGTCCCGTGTATTCTTCGAGCAGGGCGGCCACGCGGCTGGCGGTCCGGGCGAAGATGAGCCACAGCGCGAACAGCATCCCGTACGCGAAGGCCACCAGGGCGGTCAGGAGGAGGAGCGTATAGTTCATCGGGGAAGTGAACGCGCCGCAGGGCTAAAAACGTTTTGGGTTTCCCCGGGGCCCGGCAAACACTTTTTTAAGCCATGCTCATTATATGTGTAGAGAGGTACCATGGGAGTCAAACCACGTCTGCGCGTCCTGGCCGTCATGATAGCCCTTGTTTTTCTCCTGTCTGCGGTTCCCGCGTTGCCTGCGACCGCCGGGGAGCACCAGGTGACTCTGCCGCCCCCGGAAGCTATCGACATGGCGCTCGAGGAGGCCATCTGCCGTCGGATGTCCGTTCGCGAGTTCACTGAGGAGCCGGTGAGCGAGATGGAGCTCTCCACCCTGCTCTGGTATGCCTACGGCGGCATCGATGGACAGCGGAGCATTCATCCCGTTGCTGCCACGTATAGCCTGCACATCTACGTGCTCTGGGAAAACGGCGTCTATCGATACGACCCGGGGAATCATTCCCTTGAGTTGTTCCGGCAGGGAGACCATCGATGGATCGGTCAGTATGATACCGCTGCCGTGAAGCTCGCCATCGTGTGGGACCAGCAGTGCTGCACGAGCCAGGAGGTCGCCGGGGCGAACGTCGGCCAGGTGGGCCAGAATGTCTACTTTGCGGCGAATGCACTCGGCTTGGGAACGGTCACCACGGCCAGCGAGGTGGCCCAGCTTCGCCTCCTAGGATTGCCCCG
>JBNGDQ010000025.1:0-9546 GCA_049975285.1 Thermoplasmatota archaeon | reverse complement strand
GGGAAGACCGCCGGAGCGACGTGGCAGCTGCATCTCGCTCCTTCGTCTCATCGGCGCCGCTCGTCCTCATACCGGTGCTCAATACCAGTATGGTTGACATGCGGTATCCCTGGCCCTGGCATTATGAGGCAGCCGCCGCCGGGTATACCGCGCTGCTTGAGGCCACGGCGTGGAATCTCTCCGGGAACCTCATCGCCGCGGTGGACAGCGACGCGTTGCGCACGGCTCTGTCTCTCGGTGAGGCCTATCTGCCCCTGTACGTGGTGCCACTCGGCCGGGCGGCGAGCGCTGCAGACAGCCAGCCACCATCTGTGGTCATTGATCAGCCGGAATCGGGCTATCTTTATCTGTTTGGTCGGGCTGTCGTGCCCGTGCAGGGCACCATCGTTGTAGGGCCGTTGGATGTCGAGGCATCGGCGAGCGATGACTATGCCCTCCAGGTGCTTCGCTTCTATGTGGATGGAGCTGCAGCAGGGTATAGCCACGACGTTGCTGCATCAATGGCGCTTCCTGCCTCGGTGGTGCCGGCCCGGCATGCGGTGACCGTGGTGGCGTATGATTATGCAGGTCATGAAGCAAGGGCATCGCTCCAGTATCTGAAAATAATGTAGCCGCGCTTTATGCTTGTAAATATGACCGCCATTTTGGATGCCTGGACGAATTTTTAAATAGGCTTACGTGATTTGTATTATGGGGGTAAGGGGGCACAATGAGTTCGCCTCCACGCGGATACACTTTTTGCCCTCCTTGCCCCGCTTTTCGCAGAGTATTCTGTAAGCCAGTAAACGTATATAAATTGTTCTATCGGCACAATTTTGCTGTATAAAGACAAGCTCTGTAGGCGTCGCCGTGAGCGTGGCAATCACGCCGTTTTTTCAGAGAAGCCTGCCGTTAATTTAAATACGGGATGCCTTTACCATTATGAAATTAGTGGTCGCTCTGGGTGGCAACGCACTCGTCAAGCCCGGTCAGGAGGGGACCAGCGAGCAGCAGTTCGAGACCACCCGGCAGACCGTGGAAGAAATCGTGCGCATGATAGAGCACGGCCACGAGGTCGTCCTGACGCATGGCAATGGCCCCCAGGTCGGCTCGCTTTTACTCCAGCAGGAACTCGCTAAGGAGGTAACGCCACCCATGCCGCTCGACGTCTGCGGGGCAATGTCGCAGGGCCAGATTGGCTACATGATAGAGCAGTGCATGATAGCGGCGCTTCGCTCCCGGCAGCTGGATAAACACGTGGCCACCATCGTCACTCAGACGCTCGTTGATGCATCAGACCCGGCGTTTGAGCATCCCACCAAGCCCGTTGGTCCGGTGTACCGCCATGACGACGCGCTCCGCCGCATTAAGGAGGGATACCGGATGACTCAGCAGAAGGGCGGCTGGCGTATCGTTGTCCCGTCGCCGCAGCCCCGCTCTATTCTAGAGAGTGGGGTTATCAAGCAGCTTATCGACGCCGGCCACATCGTCATCGCCGTGGGTGGGGGCGGCATCCCTGTCGTGGAGAGCACGGACGGCCTGCATGGCGTCGAAGCGGTCATCGACAAAGACCTGGCGGCGGAGGAACTCGCCAGCGAAATCAAGGCAGACGTGTTGCTCATCCTCACTGATGTCGAGGCCGTCTATCTCAACTACGGCGAAGAAAACGAACAAACACTCCGGGATGTCACGCTGGAGGAGATAGAACAGCATTACCACGATGGACAGTTTCCACCCGGCACCATGGGCCCCAAGGTACTGGCGGCCATCAGATTCCTTCAAAATGGTGGCGACACGGCCATCATTGCCTCGATAGACAATGCCTGGGACGCCCTGCAGGGCACCGCGGGAACCCGTATTACGAGGTAGCCCCGGCGAGCTCGTCGACGGCCACTTCTTGCTGCTCGCCGCTTTTCATGTCTTTTACCATGACGGCGTTGCGCTCCCATTCCTCGTCGCCGACGATGATTGCCGTGGTGGCACCCAGCCGGTCTGCATGCTGCAGTGATTTCCCCATACTCCGCCGCATGAGGTCGAGTTCGACGTGTCTTCCCGCCTGGCGGAGCTGCATAGCCACCCGGGCTGCCGGCCGCCGCATGGCGTCGCTGACCGGTGCCACGTATACCAGGTCGCGACGTGATGCTACCGTCCGTCCTTCTTCTTCCAACGCAAGCAGGATACGGTCGAAGCCCAGCGCGAAGCCCGCCGTCGCCACGGGTGAACCGCCGAGGAGTGGCACCAGGCTGTATTCACCGCCGCCGCATATCTGTTTCTCCGCCCCGAGCGATGGTGCATCAATCTCGAACACGATGCCCGTATAGTAGTCGAGCCCTCGGGCGATGGATGGATCGAGCGTCGTCGGCACGGCGAATACGTCCAGCCAGTCGAGCACCTCCCGCAGCCGCGTCACCTGCTCCTCGTCGACCATGGATGCAACGTCCTCGAGGGTGCGGCAGGCGAGAAACGAGCGAAGCGTTTCTGACTGTTCCTGGTCGAGCAGGGCGTCCAGTCCTTCATCATCATGCTTGTCCAGGAGGCGCATGATCTGTCCCTGCCGCTCGATGCCCAGCTGCTCCATGAGGAAACGGAGCAGGGTGAGATCCCCAATGCGGAGCTCCACATCCTGGAGGCCTGGCTCCTTCACTGCGTGGTAGGCAAGCGATATCAGCTCAGCGATGGCCTCCGGCGTATCAGTCCCGATGAGCTCGCAGCCCATCTGCCAGAACTCTCGATAGCGGCCCGCCTGCGGCCGATCATAGCGGTAGCAGGGGCCAAAATAGTAGAGCTTCAAGGGCTTCGGCTCCATCTGCAGCTGCTCCACATAGAACCGCATAGCCGGCGCTGTCAGCTCAGGGCGAAGCGCCAGATGCCGCCCGGACTTGTCCTCGAACTCGTAGGTCTCCTCGATGACCTCCTCCCCGGACTTCATGGTAAAGAGCTCCATGTGCTCGATGACCGGCGTGGCTATCTCGCCGTAGCCGTAACGCTCAAACACGCTCCGCGTCGCCCTTTCGACGGTCCGCCGCTGCTGCATCTCCGCCGGAGTGAAATCTCGTGTCCCCCGGGGCTTGCCTATCATGGCCATGGCTGGATAGTGCAGCTGCGTTTATTATTGTTACTATCAGAACCTTTTTATGCCCATCTGAAATACACCTGCTATGAAGCTGAAACGGTGGGCCCTCCTGTTCATCGGGCTCGTCGCCCCCTGGCTGGTCATCATCGCTGCCCTTGCCACGGAGACCTACGACTCGGTATGGCTGTACGTTGGCCCCCTGGCTTGGTTCTTCACCGCAGCCATGTTCACCCTGGCGCTCTATGAATGAGCAAAGATTTTTAAAGAAATCCTCCTTAATGTAATAGGATACTATGGCCATCATAGCGGGACTGTTTAATAAGTCAAAGAGGAGGGATGGAGACTATCTTGACCTGGCTGAAGAGGCCGAGGAGTATGAGATGCCGGAGGCGGGAGCCCGGGTAAAGGTAGCCGAGCTACAGGAATACGACGACGTCAAGAACTTCACCGACTACGTCTACGGGGGCAACATTCTCCTGCTGGACCTCACGCCTGTCTCCTCTGACGACATGGAGCTCGAGCGGACGACCAATGAGCTGAAGCGCGTGGTCAAGGACATCCAGGGTGACATCGCCGGCCTGGGGAGAAACTGGCTCATCGTCACGCCCGCCGGCGTCAAAATCGACCGACGGAAGATGCGAGGTTCCTTCTAGCCCAGCAAAAACCCGCCTATCTCCCTGCTATCCAGCCATTCTTCTCTGCAGCCGCAGCTAACCTGCTCGAAGGCATCCCGTTTTTCATACAGCGTAAACTGTTCTATCACCTCCAGCATAGTGGTATCGCAGTCACCGCAGTTGTGCGCCCCGCGCTGTTTCCCCCCGGCGACCACGTCACAGGTCACCTGGCCGTCGTAGCGAGCTGACGCCTCCATCAATACCTCGGCCACGCTCCACAGCCACGGCGGGCGGTAGAGTCCCCGTTTCCAGAGATACTCGACGAGCGTGTTGCCATGAATCGCTACGGGATTGAGCGACATGGCATGGCTGAGCTCCGCCGCCGCGTCGACCGTCGCAAGGGCATCCTGGATGGCTTCCGCCTCTGTCAGAAACGGCGGCTTCAACAGTACATACGTCTTGACCTCGAAGCCGGCATCACGTACCTGCTCCGCCGCCCGTTGCCAGTCCGCAAACGTGAAGCCCTTATTGATGGCATACTCGAGCACCCGATCGTTCGCCGACTCCAGCCCCATTGCCACAGATAGGGTTTTCCCTGATGGCACCGCGTCCGCAAGGCGGTCCAGCCCCGGTACAAACGACGGCCGCGTCTCCACGACGACTCGGTCAGCCCTCTCGAAAAACAGCTGCAGCACCTGGCGCTGCATGTCAACGGGTACCTCCCGGTCATCGAGAAAACTACCCGACGTAAAGATCTTGACAATCGGCTCGCCCTGGTAGCGCCCTGCTGCCATCTCGAGCTGCTCCTGAAGCTGCTCCGCTGAAACGTTGGGGATGCTGTCCGAGTAGTAGCCGCACATGGAACACCCGGAGTGATGACTCCAGCGGCAGCCGCTCGTCTGCAGGATGAACACGAATGCGTCGACGACCTCGCCCTTCAATCGATCTTTCTCCGTCCACATGCGAGGCTTCGGAGTGCGGCGCTTCGGTGGCCGCTTCAGCGAACGGCAGAACTGCTCCAGGGCTTCCATACCCGTTGATGCCGTCCCTCGTTTATTATGTTTTCTCCACCGGCATCGTAATCCTTTTACAGGTCCCCGCTGCTGTACAGCCATGGGCCGCGTCGCGGTGAGCAAATACCTGTCCTATCTCCTCCGCCATGCCCCGGGCGGGCTGGACATGGACCGCCATGGTTTTGCGCCCGTCGAACAGGTCATCGAGCGTCTCCGCAAACGATTTCCGGCCATCGACCAGCACAAGCTGCAGCAGATCGTGGACGAGAGCAACAAACAACGCTTCGAATTTAGCGGCGACACAATCAGGGCCCGCTACGGTCATTCCATTCCCGTCGACATAGCATGGCCGGTCGCGGATGACGTGGCAGTACTCTACCATGGCACCACGGAAAAAGCGGCGCGTTCGATACTGAGACAGGGATTGCAGCCCCGCGGTCGCCAGATGGTACACCTTTCAGCCACGCCGGAGCAGGCCCGACAGGTCGGACAACGCCACGGCTCGCCCGTCGTCCTCCGCATCGACGCTGCTGCTGCCCACCGGCAGGGCGTTACGTTCTACCAGGCCACCGGGCAGGTATATCTCGCAGAGCACGTACCCGCCCCGTGTATATCCCGCCGGGACTGATATATGTGATTACAGGTGCTCCTGTATCGCCTGGAAAAGCTCGTCGACGTCAGCAAAATTGGGAATATCGATATCCCAGCTTTTATAGCCAAAAACCGGCCGTCCGTATTTCACTGCCATCGCGATCTCGGACAGCGTGCCATGCCGTCCATCGATGGCTACCACCAGGTCGCCGTTGAGGACGACGAGCGCGTTGCGGGCCTGGCCGATACCCGTCACGATGACGTGATTGAGATACGGGTTGCCGTCCCGCCTGTTTTCCGTGGGAATGATGCCGATGGTCGTTCCGCCGGCCTGCTGGGCTCCCTTCGAGGCGGCCTCCATGATGCCATCCAGCCCGCCGGTGACGAGCACGGCTGGGAGCTCCGCGATACGCCGCCCGATTGCTACTGCCTCGTCGTACAGCTCAGGGCTGCACTGCTGCCCGCCGACAACGCTGACGTACATGGATATGCATTGACAGCCTGATACAAAACGTTTAGCCATGAAATGGTGCCTTCGTGCATTTCGCCCTTGGCATGCCGTGTTTTTGTTGTCCTGCCCTAAATATGAGTAGAAGGGTTTATAGCGTATTAGGGGATATATATCCAGAGGTGACAGCATGCCAAAAAATACGGCAGTCGTAGTTATAGCCATGATTGGAATACTGTTTGGATCCACCGCATTGGCCGGGATCGCTCCCTCCTTCGTTGCCCTCAACGAGATGGAGATGCCTGGCTCAGCTGCGGTGTCCCTTGATTTCTCCCCGCCGACCGTCACTGATGACGGTGCCTATACAGTCGTTGCCAGCCGTGAATGCGAATGCAGTCTGACTGAACAGGGGCACCCGGTTCTCCCCTACCGAACCATGGTTTTAACGTTCCCTCCCGGGACAACGATAGAACAGGTCACGGCGCGTGTCCCGACGGTCTACACTATGCGGCTTGACAAAAAAATCACGCCGGCTCCCCGGGCGGTCTCCGCCAATATGCAACCCGCGAATCCAGTCGTCGTGGAGGGTGACGTGTACCACAGTACAGCCTGTTATCCCTCGGACTGGCTGTCATATTCCATCGGGGTGGGAAAAGATGGCAGTGACCAGGTTATATTCCTGTCTCTCCAGATGTATCCGGTCCGCTACCGGCCTGCTGCCAGTGAACTGGTATACATCGAACATATAGACATCGACATCCAGTACGAGCCGTCGTCCAGTCCACTCCGGCAGATCGACGAATACGACCTGCTCATCGTGGCTCCCTCCCAGTTTACTGAATCGCTACAGTCGTTCGTTCAGCACAAGCAGGACATTGGAGTAGCCACCCAGCTGGTCACCCTGGACGACGTGTACTCCGGCGCCTACTTTGACGTGAACGGGAGAGACGATGCAGAGCAGGTGAAATATTTCATCAAGAACGCCGTCGAATCCTGGGGTATAGACTACGTGCTGCTGGTCGGTGGACGAAACGGTGGCTTCCAGGAGGCGAAATGGTGGTGCCCGGTCCGCTACACGAATCTGGATGCCAACGACGGCGACCGGCAGTTCCTCAGCGACCTCTATTTTTCTGACCTCTACCGATACGACGACGGCGACATCGTCTTCGAAGACTGGGACCCCAACGGCAATGACCTGTTTGGAGAGTACACCCTCCAGACGCGTGAGGACATCGATATGTATCCCGATGTGTACCTCGGTAGATGGCCGTGCAGGACAGCATTTGAGGTAGATACGATGGTGGAAAAAACCATAACCTATGAGACCACCGCGCATGGACAGGACTGGGCGAAACGGTACGTGGGCATAGGGGCCGATACATTCCCGGGGGACCAGTGGTATGACGGCGAGGTCACCGTCACGAACGTTACAGAATATCTTACCCCGCTTGGATACGATTTCGATACTCTTTTCTACTCTGAAAGTCCATACAGCGGAAGCGACATCATTGATACCATCAGTGAAGGATGTGGATTATTGCAGTTCGAGGGACATGGAACGCCGACGAGCTGGGCGTCTCACGGACCAAACAGCCAAGAATGGGATGTCTATCTCAACGTCCTCCAGTTTCCATTGCTCAAAAACCGGGGCATGTATCCGATATGTGTCGTCGGCGGATGCAGCAACAGTAAATTCGATATAACGATACTTGACCTGCTAGACTTCGAACATCTCCAGGAGAATATCGCGCATGGCAGCATCGGCCTCGAGTGCTTTAGCTGGTGGATGACCCGAAAAGTCGACGGGGGCTCGATTGCAACGATTGGCTGCACGTCATATGGATACGGGACAAGGGGCGACAGCAATCAGGATGGCATCTTTGACGGCATACAGATACGCGGCGGGTTCATCGACATCGAGTTCTTCCGGGTCTATGCCCAGGAGGGAAAGAACACGCTTGGAGCGGCCCATGGGCAGGCACTCACGAACTTCCAAATAAAGTTTCCGTTCCTGGATGGACATGATGACCAGATTGAAGGGAAAACCCTGCAGGAATGGACCCTCTTTGGCGACCCCAGCCTTAAAATCGGTGGATATTTCTGAGCTGCTGATAACAGCCTTACGGCGGGAAGAAAAGGATAGTCGTGCCATACATTAGCAATATTTATAAAGATGGCTTGGTTTGTAGGCGTGGAGGTTAGATGACATGAAACACATGGGAGTCGTTTTTGTATGCATGGCCATGCTGTTACCCGTATTATCAGGTGGTGAAGACATACCCGGTCATGAGGAGCATGGCGTACATGATACCGCAGCGGTACCAGCTCTCTCTTCGAGTGAGGGACCCACTGGGCCCGTGTCCTGGTGGATGGATACCGTAGACCCTGCGGGGAACACGGGTAGATATACCTCCGTAGCAGTTGACTCACAGGGATGGCCACATATCAGCTACTGCCGCGAGGACGATGGCGGCTCCGTCAAATATGCCCGATGGACGGGTGGCGAGTGGGAGATTGTCACCCTCGATGAGGGATCTGGGGGAGAAAACGGTAACGTACTGGCGACAGCCATTGCGCTCGATGACCATGACTGCCCCTATATAGCCTACGCTAAGCCGCCGGGGGAGGTCATTTGCACATATTGGGATGGAGAACAGTGGATGTATGACACCGTCTATACAGGTGACGGCGTGTACGGCTCCGTGGGCATAGCCCTGGACTCCCAGCAATATCCTCATATCAGTTACAGCGACGGATACGGCTCCCGCCGCATGCGGTATGCTTTCTGGGATGGCACGTCATGGACCAACGAAGTCGTTGATGCTGAGGGCATCGGAGGCGTCCATAATTCCCTCGCGCTGGACACCGAAAATCGCCCCCATATCGCCTATACGGATGTGCCTCATCGAGTCATACGATATGCCGTGAGAAATGAGAATGGAACATGGCAGGTTGAAACCGTTGACACGGGAGAGCAGAAGTACCTGCTGTATCCCGCCATCGACGTTGACGCCGTCGGCCGGCCGCATGTCGGCTACTATGATACCACCAATTATGATCTCAAATATGCATATAACGAGAATGGAACCTGGCATCGGCAGACCATTATTTCCGAGGATACCGTCTGCTACTCGTATTCGCTTGCTCTCGACTCTCGAGATAACCCGCATTTTATGTGTCAAAACGTTGACGCAAAAGACCTCATGTATGTATATCGGGATGGCGGCACGTGGACCACTGAAACCATCGATGCGGAGGGAGACGTTGGATGCTGCAGTGACATCGTGTTCGATGCCCATGACTGTGCCTGTATTAGCTACCGTGACGAGGGATTGGGCGACCTCAAGTTCGCCCGGGCGCAGACACTGTCCATGGAGATCAGTGCACCGCAGCCGGGCATCTATCTCAACAACAGAAAACTGATGACCTTTCCCGTCCCGGTTGCCCTCGGAGCCATCGATGTCTCGATAGAGATAACTGATAATGTAAATGACATTAGCTCTTTGCATATCTATGTAAACGGCGAGGAAAAAACCAGGCTGGACGCGCCACCATATACCTGGCGGTTTGAGGCGCCAGCCTTCGGGGAATGCAGCATTGCTGCCATCGCTCGTGATAGCACCGGTGATTACGGGATACAGGGAACGACTATCTGGAAATTTTTCTGATCGAAGTCACGCCAATCATCATTGCAATCCCGTCCTGCCTCTTACACAGTAGAGATCACTGAGAAGTGGAGCCTGTGTAGTCCTATAAACATTTCCCGAAATGGGAAATAATTTCGGGACTATACACTGAGAAGTGGAGCCACAAATATTTATATATACA
>JBNGDQ010000024.1:0-13973 GCA_049975285.1 Thermoplasmatota archaeon | reverse complement strand
GGCATTGTTGCCGAAGGTGCAGCCGGTGACATACTGCACGCCGTCGCTGAAGCAGTTGTTGGTCTCCACGATGGCGACGACGTGTTCCATGCCCCCGGAAGACCATCCCCTCTGCTGCACGGCATATGCGGCGGCCAGGACGCCCATGGCCAGCCCGGGGCAGAAATGACCGTGGAGTTCGCCGGCTCGAAGCAGTAGCTCCTCCAGGGCCTGGGTACGAATGAGGCGCATAATCTCGAAGCGGGGATTGGTTCTGTAATGTTCTCTGGCAACCATGTGCCGCTCTGATTCGTCGAGGGATGGCGCGTAGGGCTTGACGTCCAGCACCGGCGTACCGTCGATGGCATCGAGGCCTTTCACCCGGAGTAGGGGGCCGTCTCGCTCCAGCAGCCGGACGGTTGTCACCCCGATGGCGCTCGGCCGATGCGGGCTCCGCGACGCGAAGACGCCCTTCACGGCGCCGCTGTACGTGGGCCCCCGGAGTTCGTAGCCCTCGGAGCAATGAAAACGGAATATGATTTGGATATATTCACTGTCCTCGATACGGTAGAGGCCGTCCGCGTACTGCTCGTGTATCTCGATGATGCTCTCGTGTTTCCGCATCTCGAAGGGATCCATGGGCTCCGTCATATCATTGTGAACCACGCCGATTTCCTGTATGTCCTGCATGCTGTCACCTTTTGTCCGGCATCACGACGGGGACGCCGCCATGCTCTGTCATAGTGACCGTGACCTCATAAATGTTTGCTATCATCTCGGGTGTCAGCACCTCTGGCCCGCCGGCTGCCGCCACCGCACCATGATGCAGCAGTAGTATCCGGTCGGCGTAGCGGAGGGCAGTATTGATGTCATGGAGCGCCATGATCGCTGCGACGCCACGTGATGCCTGCCCTGCAACGATGTCCATCACCTCGACCTGATGACGGAGATCGAGATTGTTGGTCGGCTCGTCGAGGAGCAACACCGAGGGCTGCTGGACGAGCGCCCGGGCGATGAACACCTTTTGCCGCTGACCACCACTAAGCTCGGTGACCTCCCGCAGGGAGACATCGTCAAGTCCGAGCAGAGAGAGCACATCAGCAGTGACCTTGAGATCACCCTGACCGGGCGCCCAGGCGGCATACGGCCGCCGTCCGGTGAGCACGGTATCGAATACCGTCGCCGGCACCACTCGCTCCGCCTGCTGGGGCACGTATCCGATGGACCGGGCGCGCTCTCGGGGAGACATCTCTGCAAGGCTGGCATCGTAGAGCATAATGTGGCCCTGCTCTGGTTTGAGGATGCCGGCCAGGCATTTCAGCAGCGTGCTCTTCCCCGAGCCGTTGGGACCGAGGAGCGCCAGCAATTCGCCCTCGGCGAGAGTAAAAGAGACATCCCGGAGGACGGGCTGCCCACGGTTGTAGCTAAAGCCAAGTGATGCAACCTGTAAGGTCACCAGTACCGCCTCCCCTTGACGAGCAGGTAGATGAACAGCGGCGCGCCGAGGAACGAGGTCAAGATGCCCACGGGAAGCACCAGCGGAGAGATGACGGTACGCGCGACGGTGTCCGCCATGAGCAGAAAGGCGCCGCCAAACACCGCCGAGCCGGCGATGAGGTAGCGCTCGTCTCCACCAAGGGAGCGCCGGACGATGTGCGGGACGACGAGTCCGACAAACCCGATGATACCGAAGAAGGAGACCACGAGCGCGGTCACCAGCGAGGCGAGGACCATGCCGGTGGTGCGAATGCGGTCGACGGATATGCCCATGCTCCGGGCGAGCTCGTCCCCGCCGTCCAGGGCATTGTACGTCCAGCCATGCCAGACAAAGTAGGCCGTGACGGGCACGACCGCTGCGGCAAGGATGCCGAAGTCACGCCAGGTTGCCTTCCCCAGGTCGCCGAAGGTCCAGAAGATGACGGAGGCCAGCTGCACCTCGTCGGCCACGTATTCCAGAGCGGTGAACCCGGCACTGAACAGCGAGCCCAGCGCGATGCCGGCGAGGACGAGGGTCTCCGGTGTTGGCCGACCCAGTCGCGCCAACACGAGGATAACGAAGGTGGCTATCAGACACCAGAGAAACGCGGATATGGTGACCAGGTAGGGATTGTTCAGGATGACGGCATCGCTGCTACTGCTGTGCACCGATCCAGCCCCGAGCACGATGACGGCGAAGGCGGCCCCGAAGGCTGCGGCGCTGGCAATACCCAATGTGAACGGCGACCCTAAGGGATTGCGGAGGATGCTCTGCATGGAGCTTCCCGCTGATGCAAGGGCGACGCCGGCGAGCACCGCGGCCAGCACCCGGGGCAGCCGTATCTGCCAGATGATCTGCTGCTGCCAGTATTCACCCATGCCGAGCAGTGCTTTGAATGCCTCGGTGACGCTGATATCAGCGGCGCCGAGGGTGATGCCGACGGCGATGAAAACAAGGAGGGCAAGCGCTGTTCCGGCGATGAATATCCATTTCCTCCGGGTGTATCCCTGGTAGGCTACGAGGAGACGGTCGTCAGTCATGGGGTTATCCGTCCGTGTGCATGTGGATGAATCCACCGTATGCCGTCTGCATGTCCTGATAGATGGGGCTGCCGAGGAGCATTTGGTAGATCTCGTTTGCCTTTGCCTCGGGGTCGATATCGCTGAACGCATCTGGGTAAAGCACGGAGCCGATGTAGTAGGCGTCGGCGAGCACGGTGCCATAGTTTGTGCTGTACCAGTTGTAGGGCAGGACGCCATATACCTGACCCTCCCGGATGGCTCGGACATCGGCGAGCACGGAATGATTGGTGATGTCCTGCATGACGAGCTGGCTGCCTCCTGCATCGATGAACAGGACGTCGGGATTCCATTCGATGATAGCCTCGATGTCGACGAAGGCATGCTCCTGCTGTAGCGACCCGGCAACGTTGTCGGCGTGGACGAACTGGAAGGGCGCATAGTCGGGCTCCGTAGATGCAATGCCATGAGCTCCGCGATAACAGACGCCGCCGACGTAACAGGATGGGCTGGCGCTGTCTGGAATGTCCCTCGTCCGTGTGTCGAGGTCATCGATGGTGGCATCTATGTAGGAGATGACAGCTTCGGCTCGGTACTCAACCTCGAGTATATGCGCCGTGAGACGGAGCGCCCTGTAGAACGTTGCCCGGTGGTCGTCGAGGTCACCATAATTGAGAGCGACGACGGGAATGCCGGTCTGTGCCTGCAGGTCATCGGCTTCACCTGCCTCGGTGTACGTCCAGAAGATGACATCCGGCTGAGCGGCGGTGATGAGCTCGGGGTCGCCGCCGTGGATGGGCCCGATAACGGGTAGACCCGCAAGCGCGGGATAGGCATAGGTGTAGGGTTTGCCACCCTGTCGTTCGATGTCCTCGACGCCGACGACTCTGTCCGTTGCGTTAAGATATGCGAGGAGACGGAGGGCTCCGGCCTCGATACCGACGACGCGCTGGACGTTTGCGGGCACCTGGACGGTGCGGCCGGTCATGTCTGTAATGGTGACGGTGTTCTCGGTGCCTGATGGCGAAGTATCAGAGCCGAGCAAGTAGCCACTGCCAAAGGCAGCCCCAATCAGGGCGATGATGGTGACGCCGAGCATGATGTTTTTGGGGATATGCTGCATAAAATCTCACCGTAGCAATTTTTCTATTTTCGTAATACTACCTGATATATGAGCGTTGCGGTAGCAACGAATAAATATCGGTAGCACGTTTTATGGTGCATGGTGCTACCATGACGGTTCAGCGAGTCGGCATCTCCTTCGAGCCGGAGCTGCTCGAGCAGTTTGACCGGGTTATCGCACAAAAGGGCTACGTGAATCGAAGCGAGGCCATCCGCGACCTCGTCCGTGACTGCATCGCTGATGCGGCGCTGCAGCGTGAAAGCGGCGACGTCATGGGAACCCTGACCATCATCTACGACCACGACGAGAGCGATGTGACAAACAAGCTGCTGCACCTGGAGCATGGTCATCTGGCCGAGATTCTTTCGACAACGCATATTCACGTCACCAAGCATCTCTGCCTGGAGGTGCTGGTCATCAAGGGCGATAGCTCGAAGGTACGGATGCTTGCAGACCGCATTACCGCCCTGAAAGGTGTGAAGCAAGGAGAACTGGTTTTGACGCCGCTGTCCGGTGATGCGCATGAATGAGGGGGCAGCGGCAGTCATCGAGATAGACAACCTGACGAAACATTACGGCGACGTGGTGGGCGTCCAGGACCTCAGTCTCACGGTCCGGAAAGGTGAAATCATGGGTTTCCTGGGTCCCAACGGCGCGGGCAAGACGACGACCATCCGGAGCTGCCTGGCCCTGGTATCCAAGACCGCCGGCACTATCACGATTTTCGGTATGGATTCGCATCGCAATGCAGTCGCCATCCGGCAGCGCACGGGCTATCTCCCCGGTGACTTTGGGCTCATTCCCTCGGTGAGCACCAGGCGGTATCTCCAGTATCTCCTGTCGCTCAGTGACTGCTGCTCCGACAAAAAGATGCGCTCCCTGTCCGACCGGCTGGAGCTCAACCTGGACCGGACGACCAACGAGCTCTCGAAGGGCAACCGGCAGAAGGTGGGCATTATCCAGGCGTTGATGGCCGACCAGGATCTGATCATCATGGACGAGCCCACGTCCGGGCTGGATCCGCTCATGCAGCAGGAGGTCTACCGCATCCTGCGGGAGGAACAACAGGCCGGGAAAACCATCTTCATGTCATCGCACATCCTGGCGGAGGCGGAGCAGGTCTGCGACCGGGTGGCTATCATCCGGGACGGTCGGCTCGAGGTGGTAGAGGAAATCCAGGCACTGCAGGAGAAAACAGGGAAAATTTTGGAGGTCGAGTTCCGGGACCCGGTGGACCTCGACGAGTTCGACATCGAGGGGGTAACGGATTTGTACAGCGAAGATGGAAAAATCACGCTGACCATCCACGAGAACCTCGACCAGGTCGTCAAAACCGTGTCCAGTCATAAAATCCTGAACATGCAGCTCTACACCTACAGCCTCGAGCAGCTCTTCCTCAAATACTACGGCACGGACAACGAAGGAGGGGCAGCATGAAGGGACGCATGGCGCTCATGGAGCTCCGGTCGGGCTGGAAGGGGCTCGCCATGTTCGGCGTGCTCGTGCTGCTGGTATCCGCGGGCATGCCTCAGATACTGCCCGCCTACCGAGACTCGTTCACCGAAGACCTGGAGGGCGCCAGCCGGGTCACCATCGAGGTACCCGAGCAGCAGGGCGCCATGATAAATCTATCCTGGGAGCCCGACGTGAATACAACTGCATACGTGGTCCTCGAGGACAACTCATCAGCGTTTCTTACCAGCCGGATTCAGTACTTCGGCAACGAAACCAACATTTCATTCGCGAAGACCTTTGAGGAAAAGCGGTACTACGCCGTCATGGCCATCTACACCAACGTGACCAATGCCTCCTGGATGGATCTGCTGTCTGCACAGCGGGAGCTGGTGGGCATCGCCGCGACCGGTACGCCAGACAACCCGTTCGAGGAGCTCCTGGACAATCCCGCCTATCAGGGGTTTTCCCGCGGCCGGGCCATCAACCCCCTCGAGATAAAGGGATTTATCATCCTTGAGTTCTTCAGCTGGTGGTGGATGCTCGCCGGCCTGTTCATCGCCTACCTCTCCGTATCCGTCATTGCCGGCGATTTTGAGAACCGGCGGATGGACATATTCCTCTCCACGCCGACCTCTCGCCGTCAGTACATCCTGGAAAAGTTTCTCTCGCTGGCGCTCATCGCCCTGTACGTCATCGGGGTGGCCACCGTCGGGCTCATAGTAGGGGTTGCCGGTCTCGGTGCCCTGGATGAGCTGCCAGCGCATGCCGTGTTTCTGTCGCTCTTTGGGTGTTTCCCGTTCCTGCTGGTCATCGCCGCCGTCGGCATTCTCAGTGCCGTGGCCTTCCAGAAGGTCAAGGTGGGCATGGGGGTGACGTTCGCCGTGGTGTTCGCCCAGTTTTTCCTCTACACTTTTGGGAACTACACCCCGGCGCTTTCCTGGATGAAGACCATCAGCATCTTCAACTATTGGGACTACGCGGCGCCGCTGCTCGACGACGTGTTCAAGCTCGGTGACTTCGCCATCTTGGCCGTCGTGGCTGGCGTCATCCTGGCAGCAGGGCTGTGGCTGTTCGACCGTAAGGACGTCCCCGCGTAAGCCTGCAGAACTAGCGATGCACGTCCAGCCACCGGTTGAACTGCATGGTGAAGCGCTCCACGATGGCTAATTCTTCATTTGAACGGGCATGACGTCGCTCGCTGGCGTAGCGGTCGCGTTCCTCCCGTGAAGCATGTACAATGGTCTCGATGGGTTCCACCGCGTTGTCTGTATCAGCGACGCCGTCCCAGGACTGGTTGACGTTGAAGCCGAGATGCCGCAGGCCGGGATCCCACGTGGCATCAATCAGCCGCCATTCACCCTCGATGGATACCTCCAGGCAGAGATGATATTCATCCGGGTACCGCTCCGCCAGGCGGCGCAGCTCGTCGGGGAACGCCAGGCCCGGTGCATTCCAGTCGAACACCGAAGTGACGTAGCGGACCGGGTAGCCCAGCCGCTCGAACCAGACGCCCAGCAGGAAATGCTTCGGGGTACACGACCCAGCGTTGGCCTGCAGGACCCCCGCGGGAGCGACGGCTGGGTCATACAGCGTCGGTACCAATCGATAGGGAATATCCCGGACGCGCTCAAATATCGCGATGCGCTGCTCAACCGGCTGCTTTCCGGTGGTGACCTCCTGGAAAAGCGATGCCACCAGTGACATACTCTGATATCAGGTATAGGGCGATAAACCTTTGCCTCACTCGACGCGCATCAGCCGGCTTTCACCGGCACCGGTGACCACGCGGATGTAGCCCTGTAATGCTTCATCGAGAGCAGCATCACCGGTGTCCACCTTCAATGACTGCAGGTCCATGAGCTTGTCCGCCACCGAGACGACCATGATGTTGTCCAGGCCGACGCGGCGGAGCACCGCCGGACTTATCTGCTCGTTCCCCCGCCCAAACAGGAAACCATCACCGCCCAGCGGGCTCACGATGACGGCGCTCCGCTCCGTCAGTGCCTCAAGGATTTCTGACTCCATGGCATCCCGGACGATACATGCACGATTACGGACGACGTCGACACCGAGCAATGAACCATCGATGCCGAGCTCCTCCTTGAGCGCCATGGTGGTGCTGCCGCCCCCGATGACGTAGGTGACGTCGTCTTCCATCATTGCAGCAACGTGCCGGGCGATGGCCTGCTTGGCTGCCTCGCCACCGATGCCGAATCCCTTCGAGGACTGCACCGCCTCGTGTACCGGCGTCATCAGGTATCCCTTGACTGAGACGGCGAGCTCATCGCGGCGGAAGCACTCCTCGTCTATGTCCACCACCTCTCGCTCCTCCAGGGATAATCCATCCGCAAAGGCGTCAACGACCCGGGCGGCATGCCGCGGCGTCTGCGCAAAAACCGCTGAATACATCTTCACCCCGGCGGGGACGCCCAGGGCTGGCACGTCGCCGTTAATCGCCGAGAGGATATCCTGCGCTGTCCCGTCGCCGCCCACGAACACGATGAGGTCGACATCCTGCATCCCCTGCACTGCCCGGCGGGTGTCCCCGGGTGACGTTGGCTCCCCTGGCGTGTATACCACCTCGGCGTCGATGCCACAGGACTGTAAAATATCATTGCCCATCGGTGCCGCGCAGGTGATAAAAAAAAATGGCTGGGTGAGCGCCTCGATGAACTCGCGGGCTCGTCCCGGTGCAACCGGCGTTGCACCGCGCTGCAGGGCCTCGTTGAGCATGCCGTCGGTGCCCTTCAGGCCGACGCTGCCACCCATACCGGCGATGGGGTTAACGACGAAACCGATGGAGGGCATCATCCGATTTTCTCGATGCGGTCCTGCAGGATATGCTGTGCCTCGCCCAGCCGCTGCTGTATCTTGCTGAGCTTGGCGCGTTCGTCCGCCGGGATGGGGTCTCCCTGGTCGAAGTAGCTTCGCTCGAGGTTGTCGACGTATCCCTTGACGGCGGTGATGATGTTCAACAGGTCATATGAGGTCTCACGGAGGGATTTTATCTCAAGGTCGCCCGCCCGCTGGGTGATATACTGCGTCTCGATTTTGTCGAGGTTGTCCCGCTCTGACTTCATGTTCAGCTCGAGATATATCTGGAGGGCCTTGATGAGCTCGTTGCCGAGCACGGTATGCTTTTTCCCGTATTTGCGCTGGACGAATGTCTTGAACGTCTCCCATATGTGCTCCTGTTTTTCGTCGATTCGGACGCCAATGGGTTTGCTCATAGTTACCGTTTTGCTAACATTCTGCTTCATTTAAACATTCCGATATGTTTTCCCGGGGCGAAAAAGGGGCGTTTTCTTCGATGACTGTTCCTCATCCTTCGGTGCTTGTACCAAATACTTTATAAAAAAGGACGGGGCATAGTCCATTCAGAAAGCAGACGGAGCGGGCAAGGCGCATGTTTTGCCTCCATATCTCCCCTCTTTTCCCTTCCTGTCTTGCCCGTCTCCCCCGGCTTTTTATATCTTTTTTTATATCCCGAGGACGAACGGCCCGATGAACCAGACGTCGGCGGACTCCGTGGCATCATTGACCTCGACGACGAGAGAACCCGGCCCGAAGCCGAAGACCAGTAAGAATGCACTGAACGATTCACCTGGCTCAAGTACCGGGTCGTAGCCCGAATCCTGGCTTACACCGCCAAATATGAGGCCGGACAGAGAGATAGTCCACGACAGGTTCTCTATCGGATGGTCGCCGATATTGGTCACGGTGATGTTGACGCCCAGCCCTCCGGAAATGGTTATCTGGAACGGTTGCCCCACCAGGGAGGGCTCATCGTTGCCTGCCTCTGCCGGGATGCCTCCAGCAGCCGCACTCAAGGGTATGAGACAGAGCAGCATCGCCACCACCACAGCTATGCCTCTACGGACGATTTTCATTTCGTCACCTCCACGTATACAATAAAATAACGCTATAATACCGTTTCGTTTTCGTTAGCCCCGTCAGATGAGCCCGAGGAGACTGCATATTTAAAAAACAGGAGACCATTACGGGACATGGTCGAGCTGGAGCGGTCCCTCAACCTGTGGGAAGTCACCCTGATGAGCGTGGGCATCATCCTGGGCGCCGGCATCTACGTGCTCATCGGCAAGGCTGCCGGGCTGGCCGGCGATGCCGTCTGGCTGTCATTCATCATCGCCGCCATCGTCGCCTCCTTCACTGGACTGAGCTACGCCGAGCTGTCATCCCGGTTCGCTGATGCAGGCGCAGAGTACGTCTACGTGCAGCGCTCCTTCGGCCGGCGGCCCGCCTGGCTCATCGGGTGGCTCATCATCGCCGGCAGCGTCATCGGAGGCGCCACGGTCTCCATCGGCTTCGCTAACTATTTCGCCGGGTTGTTCGGCACTGCGGTGCTCCCCGTCGCCTTCGGGGCACTGCTGGTTTGCGGGGTCATCGTCGTCGTGGGTATCCAGGAGACCGCATTTTTTACCATCATCATCACGCTCATCGAGACCGCCGGGCTGGTCATCATCATGGCCATCGGCCTGCCACAGTTTAGTGAACCTGCCGACTACGTCCAGATGGAGCAGGGGATCGAGGGCATCCTCAAGGCCGGCGTGCTCATCTTTTTCAGCTATCTGGGCTTCGAGAGTATCGCCCGGCTGGCTGAGGAGACCGAGGAACCCCGGAAGAATATACCCCGCGCCATCCTGCTCTCGATAGCCGTCACCACCGTGATATATATCCTGGTGGGCATCGCCGCTGTGAGCGTGCTGCCTGCGGCTGAACTCGCAGAATCAGGGTCCCCCCTGGCGGACATTGCGGAAACATGGCTCGGTCAGGAGAGCTTCCTGTTGCTCTCCCTCATCGCGCTCTTCTCCACGTTCAACACCGTGCTGGTGATGCTGCTGAGCGCCTCCCGGATGGTCTACGGTATCGCGGATGAACATGCCCTGCCGGATATCTTCCGGACTGTCTCCACTGAGACGAGGACGCCCTGGGTGGCGACCGCTGCCGTCACGGCTGGCGCGATGTTGTTTCTCTCGCTGGGCGACGTCGAGATGGTGGCCAACCTGACGAATTTTACGGTATTTGCAGTCTTCATCGCGGTCAACGCTTCGCTGATCTATTTCAGGTATAATAAGCCCGCCAGGCAGGGCTTCCGTGTGCCCGGGTCCATCGGCCGGATGCCCGTCATCCCCGTACTGGGCATCCTGGCTTCAATCTTCATGATAACCAACCTCTCGTAAGAGGTGCTCATGCTCGGCCTCGGGCTCATCGTCATCGGCCTGCTCGTCCAGCTGGCCATGCACCGCCTGGGAAAGAAAAGGTTTTAGTGCCCCTGCTGGTTTGCCTGACAGATGGACCTGATGCAGGTGCTGCTGGACGCCATGGGCAACCCGCTGTCCTACTCCGTCATCTTTTTCATCTACGTGGTTCTCGCCGCGGTGATCCTGCCCATCCCCGTTGAGATAGGACTCTTCAACCCTGAGCTCCCGCAGCCGCTCCGCTGGGTGCTCCCCATCGTCATCCTCGCCGTGGGGAAGGGTGTCGGTGCCTACATCGTCTACAACATTGGATATCGGGCCCGGCGGAAGCTCAAGGAGCTGTCGATGGGTGGAGACCTCACCACCCGCATCGTCGAGGCGGCGGAGGCCTTCGTCCGGCGCTACGGCCACATCGGCCTGTTCATCATCATGAGCATCCCTTTGATGATCGACTCCGTATCTCTCTACCTGTTCTCGCTGCTGAACCCTCATGACCGGGAGGATGCCCTGGCCGAGCGGACCTTCGTCGCCATCAACGTCGCGGCAGGCGCCGTCCGGGGCATCATCATCCTGGCCATCGCCTACTGGATTGGCATCCGGCTGACCGGCTGAGGGAAAATAAAAAAAGCGGGGCGGCATTCATGTTGTATGATAGACAGATGTATTGTACAGGAGCAACTGGAGGACTACGACCTCAGCCAGGCAGGTATCGGGGCCGTCGCGTCGCATTCAGCCCTGGATGCCTTCGACGGCGCCAAGGAGGAAGGATTCCCCACGCTGGCGGTCTGCCAGAAGGGACGGGAGAAGACATACGCCAAGTACTTCCGCACGCAGCAGCACGATGGGCGGCACGTCAAGGGATGCGTGGACGAGGCCTGGGTCTTCGATCATTTCCGGGAGATCTTGTCAGAGGAAAACCAGCAGCGGCTCATCGACAACAACATCGTCTTCATCCCCAATCGCTCGTTTACCTCGTACTGCAGCCTGGACCGCATCGAGGATGACTTCGCGGTGCCCATGTTCGGCTCCCGGAACCTGCTGCGCACTGAGGAGCGAAGCGAGGAGAAGGACTACTACTGGCTGCTGGAGAAAGAAGGCATGCCGTTCCCGGAGAAAATCGCTGACCCGCATGACATCGACGAACTCTGCATCGTCAAGCTGCATCATGCCCAGAAAAAGCTGGAGCGCGGCTTCTTCACCTGCTCCTCCCATGAGGAATACGAGGAGAAGGCGGAGCAGCTGCTCAGCCAGAACGTCATCACTCAAGAAGCGTTGGACAACGCCCGCATCGAGCGGTACATCATCGGCCCGGTCTTCAACTTTGACTTCTTCTACTCGCCGCTCACCGACGAGCTCGAGCTATTGGGCATCGACTGGCGCTTCGAGACCAGCCTGGACGGCCACGTCAGGCTCCCGGCGCCGCAACAGATGACGCTGCCTGAAAAGCAGCAGATCCCCGAGTATACCGTGGTGGGGCATAACGCCGCGACATTGCGGGAGTCGCAGCTGGAAAAAGTGTTCAAGCTGGGCGAGCAGTACGTTGCAGCGACGAAAAAACATTACGGCTACGGGGTCATCGGGCCGTTCTGCCTGCAGACCTGCCCGGACAAGGACCTCAACTTCTACATCTACGACGTGGCTCCCCGTATCGGCGGCGGCACCAACGTCCACATGTCCTGGGGGCATCCCTACGGCAACACGCTCTGGCGACGGCAGATGTCCACCGGTCGGCGTATCGCCCTGGAGATAAAAATGGCCATCCAGGAGGAGCGGCTGCACGAAGTAATCAGCTAGTCGTAATACTCGCTGGCATCCTCGATGGTGAACCAGATGGTGCCATCCTGGCCGTGCAGCATGTAGCTGTGGCAGTCAGAGCGTATATCGAAATGGTCGGTTACATAGCTACCGTTGCCATCAATCCGGACGAAATCCATCTCTGGAGACCTGTCCCCGGTGACCGCCTCTCCGGGTTTTCGCTCCCCGATGATGTCGTCGTGGTCGATGACGGTGAGCGCGATGCTGTTGTTGTACTCTCCGGGCGTTCCCGTGTCGTCCAGGTCGGCGGTGAACTCATAGTTGATCTGGTTGTTCTGATTCTGGATGACATCGTATCTCCCGGTTTCTTCGCCGCCGGAGATAGCGGTGGCATCGGTGACCAGCTGGAACTGGATTTCATAGCGGCCATCGCTTTCATCCATGTCGGATGTTATCGTGATGTTGTGTATGGTGAGTGTAATGGCGAGGTCGGTCAACGGGTCGATGTCGAAGCCGTCTCTGACACCGTCGCCGTCCACGTCGTCCGTCCGCAGAAACTGCAGGCTGGTCTCGTTTGAAATATTGTAATGGTTCCGATAAAACATGAGTTCCTCGTAGTCGCCGCGCCAGTTGCCGTTGTCGTGGTCGACGTCATGCCGCCAGTCCGTGGGGTCCGTGCCCATCTCTACCTCCATGCCGTCGGGAATCCCGTCGCCGTCTGTATCCGGATTGGAGGCATTCGTTGGTTTACCGGAGCCGCCGCCGGAGAACCATTCATCGTAGTCGGATATACCGTCACCGTCTGTATCCGACTTGCTGGGGTCATGCCGCACCGTGATATTCGTCGTAGGAGTATAATCGCCGGCATAGGTCACCGTAATCGTCCAGGTGTCAGGCATGGGACCCGAGTCGCCGTCCAGGCAGCCAGCAACGGCTGTCGCTGCGAGCAGCGCCATGCAGACGACGGCCAATCGCTTCACCGGCATCACCAGCCGGGCAGCGTGAACCGGGTCAGGTCTATGGTCTCCCAGTCGTCCTGATCGTATTCCTCGTCGTCACCCTCTGAGTAGTCAACCAGCTTGTAGACGTAGCGGTAGTTCATGCAGCTCTTGTAGGGTCCCCACTCCCAGTATTCCTTGTTCCAGGGGAACCGGCTTTTCTCGTTGTCGATGCCCTCGAAGGAGCCCAAGCCCAAGGTATGGCCGAGCTCATGCATGAACACGCTGGCAAAGCCCGTATAGTAGTCGCTCCCCTGTACCCGGAAGAGCGGCGCCCAGTTTCGCACATATTGCCCGCCGATGGTGTGCATGTCGATGTAGCACATCCGGCCGCCGGCCGGCCTGCCCGACCATTCCATCTGGTGGCATATCACCGCGTAGTGGAACACGCCGCGCTTCCAGTAGTTTTCATTGCCTTTGAGGAAATATTTCATCCGGGCGGCCTGCAGCTCCGTGCCGGTCATGCCCTCGTCGAAGGGAATGAGGTCTCCGCCGCCGCCCAGCAGGCCCTGGTCGATGTGGACGGTGATGTTGTGCTCGGCGAAGGGATTGAGCATGATCTGCTGTGATTGCTCTGGGAACAGGTACGGCTCACCGCCGGGTCGCTTGGCTTCCATGCCGTCGACCTCGATGAATATATCCTGCGCATATGGGTCGGAGAGCCACTGCGAGGTGCGGTATTCCTCGTAGTTGGTGAGACCATCCTGGTCGGGGTCTTCGTCCGCCTGGCTGTGCTCCGCGAATGGGTCAAAGCCGTATTTGTCCTCCCACTCGATGGGAATACCGTCATCGTTGAAATCACTGGTGCAGTAGTCCCGCGAGGCGTTGAGACCGTAAACGTTTTCTTTTTCCCAGCCGGTCAGCCGGCTGCTGTCGCCCCACCAGCTGCCCTCATCCCACTGATAGAGGTCGAACCAGATTTCGCAGTCGCTGTCATCTGTGCTGCCG
>JBNGDQ010000023.1:0-14308 GCA_049975285.1 Thermoplasmatota archaeon | reverse complement strand
CACAGTGCAGGCACCTCGCCGTGTCGATCCAGGCTCGTCCATCCTGGAGGCTGATGGCGCCGACCTCGCATTGGCCGACGCACACCCCGCAGCCCGTACAATGCAGCGCCCGGTCGATGGTTTCTTTCACCTCAGTCGAGCGCTCAGGGGATGTCACCTCGATATGGTCATCGACCGTGATGGAGACGTCGTCCACCTGCCAGCCGTCCTCCGTCGCCTCAACCGGTCCGAAGCAGGTCAGCATGTTTTCCACCTGTTTATCTCCCGGCGTCACGGTTAAAACTCGCTCGCGGATCTGGTCCCCGTCGTCGTCAGCCCAGTCCGGCGGATGCTGCCACCGCCACAGCCCCTGCGAGAGCCAGGTCTCACTGCATCCATGCCGCTCCGCGTAGCGCTCCAGATGCTCGGCGAAACGCTGCCAGTCCCGCCGGTCGAGCAGCTCGAACTCCGAGAGGTCGCTGGCCGGGCAGCACCAGCAGCCGATGCGGGCGAACCCCTGCTCATAGAGTGGATTCCAGGTTATGCCTTCCTCGCGCTGTTTCCGGAACAGGTACAGCCAGACGTGGAGCGCCGTCCAGTGTTGGATGGGTGACGCGCCGATTTGTTGCTCCACCCAGGGGTTGTGCCAGACGCGGCCCTTCTGGCTGCGCTGCATTGACTCGTAGCGTCGCTGTCCAATGAAGGAGAGCACGCCATCAGGGAAATGCCGGTCGATGATTCGTGTGGTGGGGCCCAGCTTGCAGGTCTTGCAGCACCATCGGAAGTCCCGGGCGGGCGGCCCGAAGAAGTCAATGGTCTCCCAGAAGATGTCGCCGGCCTGCTCCTCCAGCAACGGGAGCTCGAACTGCTCTGCGACCTCGTGCACGTGCTCGACGGTTTCCTCGAACTCCAGCCCGGTGTCCACGAACAACAAGGGCGGCGCGTAGCCAGCGTCGCGTACCAGCAGGAGCGTGGCCAGGCTGTCCTTGCCTCCGCTGAACGAGACTGCCAGGGGAACGTCATGTGATGCGGCTGTATGCTGGATGAATGAGACTGCCTCAGCGACGATGCCGTCCAGGATGTCACCGTTGGCTGCCAGGACGTCATCCCAGGTGGGTCGTTTCCGTTGAGAAGGCGAGACGGTTCCCTTCCGACGGACCTTCACCGCCATGCCTCGATTGCTGCGCGTCATTTCATCGGCGGCCATCCGGGCGGTCCCGACGGCGATGACCTCGCGTTCGGGGCTGTACACGACGACCTCGTCGCCCTCCTCTACTTCATCGCTGACCTCGACAACGCCGGGAGCCATCAGGTTCTCGCCGGTGAGAATCGGCTGCACTGCCCCTGTATCAGCGACCACGTAGCCCTGCCCAGGTTGCAACAGCGCGGCATACCAGAGGCGGGGGAGAAACCGGTAGCGTCGCTGGCTGATGTCATAGCGGAGCGTCCCTGCCACCCGTCCATCGAAGATGACCTCGTCCATCCGGTCGATGGCCGGTGCATCATTGAGAATCACCACCTCGGGGACCAGCGCGGTGCCGAACTGCCGCTGGATGACCTCTCGGAGGAGCTCCCGGTCATGCTGGAAGGCCGGGCGAATGTCACCCGGCGGCGTGAGCTGCACCTGCTCCGTCTCGCCGTGGCAGCAGCCGCAGCGGTCGCCGAGCACCGGTACGTTGCAGTCATGGCACCAGCGCAGCTTGAGTTTGCCGAGGTATATCACGGCTGTGCATCCCGCCGGGCTTTAAAGGTTTGTGGATACCGTTCTATGGCCGGAATCAATCCAACAGGTTTTAATATAGGTAAACATTATTGTTTACGATAGTTATGGTTCAGGTGCAGGTACGCATGCCGGAAAAAGCGGTGGAGGCACTGGATCGCTGGGTGAAGGAAGGCCGATTCAAGAGCAGGAGCGATGCCATAAAGGGAATCGTGGCATTCTACCAGGAACGGGAAAAGACCCGCGAGTTCTATGAAATGCTGACGCGGCGGAGCACTGAGGCAAGTGATGCAGATATTCTTATACCGCTGGAAGACCTCGAATGAGATACCGTGTCTTTCTCCATCCGCGGGCCAAGGAATACCTTGATGCTCTTGACGATGCCGTCAGGGAGCGGATGAAGAAAAAAGCGGAGGAACTAGCGAAGCATCCGGAGCGAGGGAAGCCGCTGAAGCACTCTTCATTCTGGAGCCTGCGCGTCGGCGACCACTGTGTCATCTACGAGATACAGCGGGAAACGACCAGAATCGTTATTCTCTTTATGGGTCACCGAAAAGACGTATACGACGACTTCTCGAAATTATTGTAAGCCATGCTTTGACTCCTGCTGGCACCCTTGCAGATTTTTGTACTATTCAAAACATTTATTAGGTTGAATGGTATGAGGGTCAGAGAGGGCCTGTAGCTTAGCTAGGTAGAGCATCTGGCTTTTAACCAGGTGGCCAGGGGTTCGAACGTTGGCAGCGGCATGCGCTGCCGGTCGAAAATCCCCTCAGGCCCGTCTCCACCAAAAACCTTAAATATCGACGCCTATAACAATGGAGGGTAGTTAGAAATGCATTTCAACATATTAAAGCACGATATGGTACCTTACTTTAGGATATTATCCCGGGAGGAGGAACAGCAGCTCACCGAGGCCTACGGCATCGACAAGGGGGAGCTGCCGAAGATGCTGGTGACCGACCCCGTGGCGCAGGCCATCGGGGCCCGGGAAGGAGACGTGGTCAAGGTCATCCGGAAAAGCCGCACCGCTGGGCAGAGCATCGCCTACCGGCACGTCGTGGGTCGAGGCATGGGAAACATACGCAATTTACGTTCAATGAGGAGATAAAATGAGGGAGGTCGTAGACGCCTTTTATGGAGAGCGCACCATAGCGAACCATCACATCGCATCCTACAATGATTTCCTGAACCGACGGATGCAGGATATCATGGACAGCACCCGCATCGGTGAGGGAGAAAACCTGGAGCGGGGCTACATTCATACAGAGATCGAGGGCTACCGTATCAAGGTCGGTGACGTCCGCGTGGGCCGCCCCGTCGTCAAGGAGGCAACGGGAGACGAGCATCATGTCACGCCGATGGAGGCACGCCTCCGCGACCTGACCTATGAGGCGCCCGTCTTCGTCGAGTTCATCCCTGAGATACACGGGGTGCCCTACGAGCCCGAGGAGGTCCGCATCGGTTCGCTTCCCATCATGGTTAAATCCCAGCAGTGCAACATCTCCCAGGAGATGATCGCGCAGGACGCCGGCCGTGAGCTCTCAGACGAGGAATACCGCGACAAGCTCCAGGAGGCCCATGAGGACCCGCTTGACCCCGGCGGTCATTTCATCAGCAACGGGACCGAGCGCGTGCTCATCACCCTCGAGGATCTGGCGCCCAACCGGGTGCTCATCGAGAAGAACACCCGCTACGGCTACACCGTCGAGACAGCCAAGGTGTTCTCCCAGAGGGAGGGCTACCGCTCCATCATCGTCGTCGAAAAGAAAAAAGACGGCATGCTGATGACTACGCTGCCCACTGTGGCGGGACAGGTTCCCCTCATCATCTTGCTACGCGCCCTGGGCATGGAATCCCAGGATATCATGGACAACATTGTCTCCTACCCGGAGACAGAGGTCTTCGTGCTCTCCAACATCGAAGAGTCGCAGGAGGAATACGAGGTCACCGACCAGGAGGAAGCGCTGGAGTACTTCGGCCGGAAGGTGGCCGGTGGTCAGGCGAAGGAATACCGGCGGGAGCGCGCCCTGTCGCTTATGGACCGCAACCTGCTGCCGCATCTCGGCAACCAGCCTGATGACCGGATCAAGAAAGCTGTCTTCCTGGCCCGAATGGCCCAGGCGGTGCTGGAGCTGGCGCTCGGTCACCGGGAGGAGGACGACAAGGATCATTACGCTAACAAGCGACTGAAGCTGGCCGGTGATTTAATGGAGGACTTGTTCCGGGTTGCATTTATCGCGCTCTGCAAGGACATGAAGTACCAGCTGGAGCGGCTGCATGCCCGGGGGAAGAACCTCGACGACCTGAGTGTCAAGCCCTGCGTTCGCACTGACGTGTTCACGCAGCGGATTCATCACGCGCTGGCGACGGGGAACTGGGTGGGCGGCCGCACCGGTGTATCGCAATTGCTGGATCGGACGTCCAACCTGGCGACTATCAGTCATCTCCGGCGTATCACGTCGCCGTTGACCCGGACGCAGCCGCATTTTGAGGCCCGCGACCTGCATTCCACGCACTGGGGGCGCCTCTGTCCCAACGAGACGCCGGAGGGACCCAACTGTGGGCTGGTGAAAAACCTGGCGATGACCGTCGAGGTCTCCGAGGGCTACCCGGAGCAGGCGGTCAAGGAGGAACTCGAGGATATGGGCCTCGGCGAGGTCCAGAAGGAAGCTAAGAGTGCCCGGGTGTACCTGAACGGGGAACTCGTGGGCATGTACCCGGACGGCCAGGAGCTGGCGGACAAGGTTCGGGCGCGGCGCCGCAACGGTAAACTGGACATCGAGATCAACGTTGCCTATTATCCCGATGGCAATGCCGTCTTCCTCAACTGTGACCCCGGGCGAGTGCGTCGTCCCCTGTTCGTTATAGAGAACGGCGAGCCGACGTTGACCGACGAGCAGATGGAGCAACTGCAAAACGGTGAGCTCATCTGGATTGACCTCATCAACCTCGGCGTGGTAGAGTACCTCGACACCGAGGAGGAAGAAAACGCCTACATCGCCCTCCATAGGGAAGACCTCACGGAGCAGCATACACACATGGAGCTTGACCCCATGTGCATCCTGGGTATCGGTGCATCGCTCGTGCCATATGCGGAGCATAATTCATCCCCCCGTATCACTATGGGTGCCAGCATGGGCAAGCAGTCCCTGGGCTTCGGGAGCGCCAACTATCGAAAGCGGCCGGACACCCGGGGGCACCTGCTGCATTATCCCGAGCGACCCATGGTGGAGACGCATTCATCGCAGTACATTAATTTCTCGGAGCGACCGGCCGGCATGAACTTCGTGGTGGCCATTCTCTCCTATAAGGGCTACAACATGGAGGATGCCCTGATCATGAACCAGGCGTCCATCCAGCGCGGCCTGGGCCGGAGCACTTTTTTCCGTGCCTATTCCGCGGAGGAGCAGCGGTATCCCGGTGGGCAGGAGGACCACTTTGAGATTCCTGATCCGGAATGCCGCGGCGTGCGCTCTGAAGAAGCATATGCGAATCTCTCTGAGGACGGCATCATTTCACCGGAGAGCACGGTGGACAGCGACGACGTGCTCGTCGGGAAGACATCGCCGCCCCGCTTCCTGGAGGAACCCACGGATATCCTCATTCCGCAGAAACGCCGGGAGACGAGTGTTACCGTCCGGCATGGCGAGACTGGTGTGGTGGACACCGTGGTGCTATCCGAGTCAGTGAACGGCTCCCGGCTGGTGAAGCTCAAGGTACGCGACCAGCGTATCCCGGAGCTGGGTGACAAGTTCGCCTCCAAGCATGGACAGAAGGGCGTCCTCGGCCTGATATTGCCGCAGGAGGATATGCCTTTCACGGCGGAGGGCGTCACCCCTGACCTGGTTATCAACCCGCATGCTATCCCCAGCCGGATGACCGTCGGTCACGTACTGGAGATGATCGGCGGCAAAGTCGGCGCTCTGGAGGGACGCACGGTTGATGGCACCGCGTTCTCAGGGGAGACGGAACAGCAGCTCCGGCAGGCACTCATCGATAATGGTTTCAAGCACAGCGGCAAAGAGGTTATGTATGACGGTGAGACAGGTCAGATGATATCCACTGACATCTTCGTCGGCTGTATTTACTATCAGAAACTGCATCACATGGTCTCCGGCAAGATGCACGCTCGCTCTCGAGGACCAGTGCAAATCCTTACCCGGCAGCCCACTGAGGGCCGGGCAAGGGATGGCGGCCTCCGCTTCGGTGAGATGGAGCGAGACTGCCTGGTCGGCCACGGCGCGTCGATGACCATCAAGGATCGATTGCTCGAGGAATCCGACCTGACGGTGCAGTACGTCTGCGAGAACTGTGGACATATTGCGGTGAAGACACGGAAGGGCTTCCTGAAGTGTCCCATCTGCGGTGACGACGCATCGATACATCCCGTCGAGATGAGCTACGCATTCAAGCTGTTGCTGGAGGAACTGAAATCGCTGGCGATAGAGCCGAAGCTTCGATTGACAGGAATCGTGTGAGGTGACAAAAATGAGGACAAATGCCCCGAAAAAGATAGATTCAATCCAGTTTGGCCTGCTTTCTCCGGAAAAGATACGGAAGATGTCAGCCACGCGCATCATTACGCCGGACACCTACGACGAGGATGGATTCCCCATAGAGATGGGACTCATGGATCCCCGCCTGGGCGTCATCGAACCCGGCCTGCGCTGCAAGACCTGCCGGCAGCGGGTCGGCAAGGATGGATGCCCTGGCCACTTTGGTCACATCGAGCTGGCGATGCCGGTCATCCACGTTGGCTACGTGAAGACCATCCTCGGTATTCTCAGGGCGACATGCCGGGGGTGCGGTCATCTGCTCGTCGACGAGCGGCAGAAGCGCGAGCTCAAGAAGCGCTACAAGGAGATCGACGAAGCCAAGCAGGATATTCACCGCTTTACCAAGGAAGTCATCGCGCTGGCCCGGAAGGCGAGCGAGTGCCCGTACTGCGGCCGGGAGAGCCCCCCGATAGAGCTGGATAAGCCGACGACGTTCCGTGAGGAGGGACACAAGCTGACGCCGTCCGAGGTTCGGGAATGGCTGGAAAAAGTCAGCGATGCAGAGGGCAAGGACCTGTATCTCTTTGGGCTCAACCCTGAGGTCGCCCGGCCGGAATGGATGGTGCTCACCGTGCTTCCCGTCCCGCCGGTAACCACGCGGCCGTCCATTACCCTGGAGACCGGGGAGCGCAGCGAGGATGACCTGACCCATAAGCTCGTGGATACCATCCGGATCAACCAGCGGCTGCAGGAAAACCGGGATGCCGGGGCGCCGCAGCTTATCGTGGAGGATCTCTGGGAGCTCATTCAGTATCATATAACCACGTATTTTGATAATCAGACGGCTGGGATTCCCCCGGCGCGGCACCGCAGCGGCCGGTCGCTCAAGACCCTGGCCCAGCGGCTCAAGGGGAAGGAGGGACGGTTCCGCTCGAATCTGTCCGGCAAGCGTGTTGACTTCTCGGCGCGAACCGTGATATCACCGGATCCCAATATCAGTATCAATGAGGTCGGCGTGCCCATACGGATGGCCCGGGAGTTGACCGTCCGGGTGCGCGTCCATCCTCACAACATCGAGGAGATACGGGAGCTCGTGCAGCGGGGTCCCGCACCGGAGGCACCGAAGGGCATGACGTATCTGCCCGGGGTCAACTATGTCATCCGGGGCGACGGCCGACGGATCAAGGTGACGGAGGAGAACGCGGAGAACGTGGCGGAACGCATCGAGGTTGGATTCGTGGCGGAGAAACAACTCGAGGATGGCGACATCGTGCTGTTCAACCGGCAGCCGTCGCTGCACCGCATGTCCATGATGGCGCACACCGTTCGGGTACTGCCCTACAAGACCTTCCGGCTCAACTTGGCGGTCTGCCCACCCTACAACGCTGACTTTGACGGCGACGAAATGAATCTCCACGTGTTGCAGTCCGAGGAAGCGAAAGGCGAAGCCGAGGTGCTCATGAAGGTGCAGGAGAATATTCTCTCCCCGCGCTTCGGCGGGGTCATCATCGGCGCTATCCATGACCATATCAGTGGCTGTTTCCTGCTCACCTATAAGGATAAGACGTTTGACGAGTCAGCGGCCATCCGGATGCTCTCCGCCGCTGGCGACACTGAGAATGTCACTGGCGAGATGACCGGTAAGGAGATATTCAGTGTCATCCTGCCGGAGGACCTCAACCTGGAATACCGGGCGCAGTCCTGCATCAACTGTGATGAATGTAAAAAAGAGAACTGTGAATACGACGCCTACGTGATCATCCGGAACGGCCAGCTGGAGACCGGGGTCATCGATGAGAAGAGCATCGGTGCCTTTAAGGGTGTCATCCTCAACCACATCGCCCGGCAGAAGGGATTGACGGAGGCTCGCAAGTTCATCGACCGGGTCACCAAGCTGGGTATCGCTGCCATCAACCATATCGGTTTCACGACGGGCATCGACGACGAGGATATGCCCGGGGAGGCCAACATGCAGATCGATGAGCGGCTGGCCAAGGCCAAGGACAAGATAGACAGCCTCATCCGGGCCTACAAGCAGGGCGAGCTGGAGGAGATACCCGGCCGCAGCCTGGAGGAAACCTTGGAGATGGAGATCATGCGCGTGACAGGTCGGGCTCGTGACCAGATGGGTGAAATCGCCAGTCATCACCTTGGTCTGGGTAACGCGGCGGTCATCATGGCTCGCTCCGGTGCCCGGGGCTCCATGCTCAATCTGTCGCAGATGGCTGGCTGCGTGGGTCAGCAGGCTGTCCGTGGTGAGCGTATCCACCGTGGTTACAAGGAACGGACGCTCCCGCATTTCGAGAAAGGTGATCTAGGCGCCGACGCGAAGGGATTCGTGTCCAGCAACTACAAGAAGGGCCTCAACCCGACTGAGTATTTCTTCCATTCCATGGGTGGCCGTGAGGGTCTCGTGGATACTGCCGTGCGAACTTCCCGCTCTGGATACATGCAGCGCCGCCTTATCAACGCGCTGGAAAACCTTAAGATGGAGGGCGATGGGACTGTCCGTACCACGTATGGCGACATCGTGCAGTTCCAGTACGGCGAGGACGGCGTGGACCCCATGAAGAGTGTGCGGGGCAAGGCGGTTGACGTGGCCAGCGTCGCGCAGGAGGTGGTCTAGATGGCTAAGAAGGATACCATGCTGGCATTGCAGCGCCGCGGCTTGAGCGAGGAATTGTCCTCGAGGCTGGCGGACGAGTTTACGCTGTCCGGGTTGAAGAAAGCAACCGTTGAAGACCTCGTGGAAACAGGATTCGATGCAGACGAGGCGAAGGAGATCCTTGATGCCGTGGGCCACAAAAAGCGGGCCCAGAAGCCCGCTGCGAAGGAGGCACCGGATGAAGAAATCTCCGAGAAACAGCGCATCATCAATGAATTCGCCGAGGTCAAGGGCATTGGCCCCGCGAAGGGGGCGGCCCTCTACGAGTCCGGCTTTCGGAGCATGGAGGAGCTGCATCTGCAGCCCATCGAGAGTATCGCCGAGGTCAAGGGCATCGGTAAGAAATACGCTAGTACCATCAAGCAGCATCTCATTCCCCCGAAGGATGAAACCCTTGCGTTTTTTTCCAAGATAAAGGGCATCGGTCCGGCGAAGGCAGAGGCGCTCTGGGATGCCGGATACCGTAACAAACTCGACCTGCAGGTGGCCCCGGCATACGAACTGGAGGCCGTGGTGGGCAACGCCGCCGAAAACATCAAGGAGGCCGTCGGGCATGTGGATGCTCGAGAGATACTCCAGCGGGTGGATTATATTCCCGCGCCGTCCTACGAGGAGCCTGAAGAACGGGCGTCGCTCCGGCAGCATATCCGTGACATCGTCGATGAGCACGACGAGTTTTTACCATCGGCGATAGAGGACGACGTCATCGAAGAGGTGCTCGAACGGGACCTGTCGAAGGCCAAGATAAAAAAGCTCGTCGAGCGGGTCATCCAGGAATACAATCAGTCCTTGATGGATCCATTGGAGGCCTGCGGCATCGTGGGCGCTCAGTCCATTGGCGAGCCCGGCACGCAGATGACGATGCGGACGTTCCATTATGCTGGCGTGGCGGAAATTAATGTGACGCTGGGGTTGCCCCGTCTCATCGAGATCGTGGACGCCCGGAAGCAGCCGTCCACCCCTATGATGACTGTATTCCTGGAGGGAGAATACAAGGTGACCCGGGATATGGCCACCAAAATCGCTAACAAGATAGAGATCACTCGCCTCATCAACATCGCGGAGATAACCACCGACCTGGGCAACATGATGATCATCGTCACGCCGCACAAAAAAGCCATCGACCGGAAGGACATCTCCCTGAAGGATATAAAGCGCCGTCTCAACACCATCCGGCGGGTCGACGTCGAGGAGAAAGACGATGTCTTCGAGGTAACGCCGACGGAGCCCACCTATCGGGAGCTGCAGCGCATCAACGAGGACATCAAGAACCTCAAGATCAAGGGCATCAAGGGCATCAGGCGAGCTGTCATCCGGAAGGAGCAGGGTGAATACGTCATCTACACGGAGGGGAGCAACTTCGAGAAGATTCTCACCATCGAGGGCGTGGACAAGACGCGGACCACCACCAACGATATCTACGCCATCTACAATGTCCTGGGCATCGAGGCTGCCCGCAACGCCATCATCAAGGAGGCGCATAACACGCTGCAGGAGCAGGGATTGAACGTGGACATCCGCCATATCATGCTCGTCGCGGATACCATGTCCAGTGATGGGACCGTTCGACCCATCGGTCGGCAGGGCGTCAGCGGGGAGAAGAGCTCCGTCATCGCGCGGGCTGCCTTCGAGATTACGGTTAATCATTTACTGCGTGCCGCCAAGCAGGGCGAGATCGATGAGCTGCGCGGCGTGGCAGAGAACATCATTGTCGGACAGCCCATCAAACTGGGTACGGGCTCCGTTGAGCTCTCAGTCGACGTAGGAAAAGTCAACAAAGGTGAATAAGATGGATATGCAAAAAGAACTAAACAGGCTGCTTTCCACGGGACAGGTATACCTGGGCGTCAAGGAGGCGTTGAAGCACAGTGACGACGCGAAGCTCTTCATCATGGCGCATAACTGCCCGGAGAAACAAGCGGTGCTCGACGCGGCGGATACGACGCCGGTGTTCATCTATCAGGGGAGCGCGATGCAGCTGGGCACGCTGTGCCGGAAGCCCTTCAGCGTTTCAGTGGTAAGCGTGGTCGACGAAGGCACCTCGAACATCCTGGAGCTGAGCAGATAGATGGAAATACGGCTGTCGAACGAGGAGATGCAGTATATCGCGCTGGCCGAGAACGTGACCAATGCTTCCTTCATCGACTGCATCGAGATGGACGACCGGGTGACCTTTATCGTGGAAAACGGGAAGCTGGGCAAGGCCATCGGGAAGAACGCCAAGAACCTGAAGCGCCTGGAGAATATGCTGAACAAGGAGATAAAGTTCGTGGAGAACGATCCTGACACGGAACAGTTTGTCCGGAATCTGTTTAAGCCCTTCGACGTCGAGGAGGTCGTGGTGATGGAGGGGGAGGATGGCGTTCAGGTCAACGTCACGATTACCCCGGAGGACAAGGGCAAGGCTATCGGGGCGAACGGTCGGAATATCAACATTCTCCGGGAGATCGCCCGGCGGCATCACAATGTCACCCGGCTGAAAGTCCTGTGACCCATGCGATTTCTGTGTGACCAGATGCTGGGCACCCTGGCGACATGGTTGCGCATTTTGGGGTATGATGCGGCGTATGCCCGCGATGTCGACGATGCGGCACTGCTGCGGCAGGCGGCATCTGAACAGCGACGGCTGCTCACCCGGGATAAAGAACTGGCGAGCCGGAATGATGACGCGATTTTGATTGAGAGCACTGATCTCGAGGAGCAGCTCCGTCGGGTCATCGAGGCGACTGGGATGAATCTCTCGCGGGAGGCCATGTTGAGCCGGTGCACTGTATGTAATACGCCGGTATGCACGGTGGAAAAAGCCGCGGTGGCGGGCGAGGTTCCCGAGCATGCCTATGAGCAGCGTGAAGAATTCTGGCGTTGTCCATCCTGTGGACGTATTTACTGGAAGGGTACCCACTGGGATAACATGCAGGATTTTATACAGCGGCTTCGATGAGGGTCACCAGAGTTCTCCCTGGTAGAGGGAGGTGAGCGGGCATCCCAGGCATCTGCCCTCCTGGTGATGGTCGCAGGAGGCGCAGGCGCAGTATGGGCATTCTTTCTCCCCGGGGGTGGGGAGCTGTAGTGGATGGAGCCCCTTGTTTTCTGCGATGGCTACGGTGTCATAGTGGAGCAGCTTGAGGCCGTCGCGCTCCTGCAGTCGGGCGGTAACGGCGTGGATGGTTGATTCTGTCTCGCCGACCATGAGGAGGGAGAGCCGGGTGGGATTTGTCATGTGGAGCACGTCAAAGATGTACGGGCAGTCCGTCAGGGCCTCGGGGTCTATGCCGTCGTTCAGGGATACCTCCAGTTTGGCCAGGGAGAGGTTTAGCTTTTTGACGTCGAGGCCGATGGAGCGGGAGATGAATCCGTTTTCCATGAGTTTTTTGATGCGGAGGCTGACGGCTGGCTGGGAGAGATGTGCCGCGGCTGCGATGTTGCTCTGCGAGGCATGTGGATTATCCTGGAGCAGCCTGATTATTTTTCTGTCTTTGTCGTCAAGTCCTGCCATGAAAGCACCATTTCACACGTGCTAATATGCTCATACTTTATAAGCTTGTTTATAGTTTATAAATTCACGTTTTTTGTGTACTGGATATCATGTAATACTATATGTAGTATGAATGGAACATATAATTAAGGGCTACGTAATTGATGGGTATACTGATGGACGGCAGAGGAGAGAGGGTCTGTTTCCACTGAAAAGTTTATTATCAGAGTTGGCATTCAAGGGTGGAGAGCGATATACATTATGGGGATCGAGGAAAGAGGTGTTTTAAATGCTCTCTACCCCTCCTCGATTCCCACCTTTCGATATACCTCCCATTGGATTTAAGATTATCGAAATTTTTCGATGCCTGTTTTTATCCGACGTCAAACTCCTCCGTGAAGTGGTCAAGGGTGCGGTGCATGCGTTCATACCATCCCTCGATGCAGGATCGAACGTGCTCTTTCACCTGATCGGGCGGCACCGCCCGGTACACGAAGTAGCGGCCACCGCCGTCGACCAGCCGGCGTTCTCGGGTGCAGAACCCCCCGTCGACCAGCCGGCGGAGTGAGCGATGGATGGTGCTCCGGTCCTTGTGCATGGCGGCGGCGATGTCTTCAGCTCGCTGTTCCTGCTGGAGGAGGTGGCGGTAGACGTCCATGTCGCGCTGGGTGAGATCGAAGAGGAGGCAGAGCATGTCTCCGCATTGCAGGGGCTCGTCGTCCGCCATTGTATAGGTATGGGCTGGGTATACTTAACGTTTGTGCAAAAGTAATGCAAAAACGTTATATATGTCTGGCCTATTAGGGGCTACCATGAGCGAAGAAACAGAACGCATCAAGAAAAAAAAGATGGAACAACTCTTGGAAATGGTCAAAGGTGGCTCCAAGATGCCGGGTAAACCCGTCCAGGTCACCGACAGCGATATGCACGACCTCGTACAGCAGTACCCGCTCGTCGTCGTCGACTGCTGGGCCCCCTGGTGTGGCCCCTGCCGGATGCTGTCCCCTGTCATCGAGGAACTCGCCAAGGACATGCAGGACACGGTCGTGTTCGCCAAGCTCAACACCGATGAAAATCAACAAACAGCGCGGCAGTACGGCATCATGAGTATCCCCACCCTGCTGCTCTTCAAGGACGGCGAACTCGTCGACCAGCAGATGGGCGCCCTGCCCAAGGACATGCTCCACGACTGGATAGCCCGGTATGCATGAAGCCGCTGGCCGCTCTCCTTCTCCCCCTCCTCTTTCTCTCCCTCTCCCTGTCCGGATGCCTCGACGAGGATACCAGCAGCGGCGGCACCTACACGTTCACCACGCTCTCCGGAGAGACCAGAGCCCTGAGCGACTACCATAGCCGCATCGTCGTGCTGGACATGATGGCCACCTGGTGTCAGCCCTGCCAGTACCAGATGCTCGAGCTCCGCCGGGTACGGCAGAACTACAGTGAAAGCGACGTCGTCATTCTCTCCATCGATATTGATACCCGGGAGACAGCCCAGCAGCTCCAGCAGTTCAAACAGCAGTTTACCTCGTACGGCTACGACCTGGACTGGACGTTCGGCATGGACAACGGCAACATATCAAAGACATACCTGGGCGAGGGCATCCCCACCATCTGTATATTCAACCGGGAGGGCACGTTGACCTTCACCCATGAGGGCATCGCCGTGTACGACGAGATACCGCAGGGGCTCCCCGGTGACACTCCGCGCCTCAAAGCCATCATCGACGACATGCTGTAGGCCATCTCTCGAAGAAAAAAGAGGATACGAGGGGGAGGGAGGCGTGGCAAGACGCCAGATCCCCGTATCCACAGCCAAAAACAGACATCAATTAAAAAATTGTCTATTTTTTTCCGCCGCCATAATTGCATCGTACGACAAATGCTTTAAGCCCGCCGTGGTTTGCCTCATTCAATGAACGAAGACAGCGTCCGCGGCATCCTGAAACGCCTGTCCAGCGGCGACATCG
>JBNGDQ010000022.1:8046-14639 GCA_049975285.1 Thermoplasmatota archaeon | reverse complement strand
TAAATACCCTTTTCTCGTTACAGCCGGCATGATGGAACAGCAGGCACTAGAGCACGTGCTCGCCACGCTGCGCCGCATACTCCAGGAGAGCAATCACTTTTCCGGTCATGTCGATGTATCCCTCGAGGCTGACTCGTTTACCGCTGACCTCTCCCCGGAGCGTTTCTCTCCGTTGAAGCCCGTCCCGGTTGCCCGAGCCATGGCCATCGATGGAAGCTCCTACCGGGCTCTCGACGGCCTCTCCTTCATAGTATCAGTCAGCCGGACTGCCGCTGTCCTCGCAAACCAGGACGAGGTATTAGAGACGACGCTCTCGGATGCACGGACGACGGCGCTTTCCCGGGACAGCGGAGACCGCATCTTCATCGATGCGTTCCACGAGCTATGCGATGCGGAGCCGGCAGCGATACCTGATACCGTGGAGGAAACTGCGGGAGCACTGCGGAGTCTGCAGGAACAGGCGCTGGCCCGTGATGTCATCGAGCAGCTCGAGGAGGATGACCTGTGCCTGCTGGATGGAGCATTGCACGGGAACCGCTGGATGCAACCCGTGGTTGATGATACCTGCAGGATGGCCGCCGACCGTCACGTTCATCTCGCTGCTGTATCCAAGCGGAGCGACCTGGCTGCTCGGGGGATGCCGCTGTTGTACTGGGTGAAACGGCAGGGCGACCAGGCGATGCCGGGGCAGCGGTGGCAGTACCCGCTCTGCGAGGAGCGAGGTATCTATATCGCGAAGCTGCATCCCGCGGCGTCGCACGTATTCCGGGTCGACGTCAATCCCTATGATGACGCCCCCGGCCAAATATTATCGAGGCTGGCTGTGCTGTCCGACGACATCACCACTCTGGGCTACCCGTATCCATTGGCTGCCGCGCACCGCAGCGTGGTCATCACGAGGGATGAGGCATCCTACTGGTCCCAGCGGCTGCGTGAGCAGGCACTGCATGAAGGCTTCTCCCGGGATGACTGGGAGGGATTGTTTTATGACTATCATACGTATTTAGAGTGATACCATGCTGGGACGAATTATTGGCAACACCGTTACCGAAATCGTGTTTCGCTGTCCCTACAGCCGGGAGGTGACCCTGGGAGAAATCGTGGTCGCCGATGACCTGGAGAGAGATGCACGCTTCTTTCTCCGGGTGGTCGACCTTCGCTACGGGCAGGAGGGCTCCGACCAGTGGAGTCTCCGTACCGCCGGGGAGATGCTCGCGCTTGACGCCACCGACGAGGCATACCGAATGCGGGACAAGGAACGACGACTGTTCAAGCTGGCTGTCTGCGCCCCGCTCGGCGTGCTCCGTGACGGCTGCTTCGAGCGACCCAGGATGCTCCCGGCGCATTTCTCCACAGTGCGCCGGGCCGATAGCAACGACTATGCGTTCCTGCAGCAGCACATGGGCGACATCGAGGTCGGCTGTCTGCGGAGCGGTCAGCAGGACATCGACGTGCCCGTGGCAGTCAGGGGCGACCTGCTCTCCCATCACGTGGGCATCTTCGCCACTACGGGCATGGGCAAGAGCAACCTGATGCGGGTCTTCGCTGCCTCGGTCATGCAAAAGGGTCGATATGGCCTCCTCATCGTGGACCCCCACGGCGAATACTATGATGGCGGCGGCGGAAGCAAAGGACTGCGGCATCATCCCCTGGCAGAGCGGTCGCTGGCTGTCTACTCGCCGCATCATTTGCCGGGGCCGCATACCACGTTGCAGCTCGCTGCGACCGAGATAACCGTCAGTGATGTGCAAAACATTTTCTCGTTTTCAGATGCACAGCGCGATGCACTGCATGCGCTGGCTGGACGCTACAGGCAGCGGTGGCTGGTCAGGCTGGCCCAGACGGGTATCGACGAGCTGGTCTACGAGTTCGACCAGAAGATACACGAGTCGACGTTCGGCGTGCTGCAGCGGCGGGCGGAGCGTATCCTCGACTCGGGTATCGTCCACACGGATGAAAGCGTGGCGGTGACCGACGACATCCTGGCCCGGCTGCAGCAGGGCAAGACAGTACTCGTGGACACCTCCGGGCTCTACGAGTACGAGGAGCTGCTCGTCGGCGTGGTACTGGCCCGGCGCATCCTTGGTCATTACAAGATGCTCTACCGGGACAGGGAGCGGTTCAGTCAGTTGCCACCTATCCTGGTGACCATGGAGGAGGCTCAGCGTGTACTCCGGGAGCGGCAGGGTGCCTTCGCTCGGATTGCCCGGGAGGGTCGGAAGTTCAAGGTCGGCCTGTGTGCCATCACGCAGCAGCCCCGGCTTATACAGGACGAGCTGCTCTCCCAGTTCAACACGTTCTTCATCCTCGGGCTGGCCGATGAAGGCGACCGGAATATCATTAAAAGCTCGGCGAAGCAGGATCTCTCGAAGCTGGAGAAGGAGATACAGACCCTGGAGGCCGGGGAAGCCCTGATAACCTACCCCGGGGCACCGTTCGCCATCCCGGCCAGGATTCACTGGTATGACGACTACCTTGAGCACCTTGACGAGCCCTCCCAGCAGACACCCCGACCGGACGAGGACTTCTACTGATGCAGCTGCACGGAAAGCATGTCGGCGTCGCGATTGTGCTGGCCGCCAGCGTGATGTGGGCCATCGAGCCCGTGGCTGCTCGCCTGTCCTATGCTAACACGGATGCAATGCACACTGTGGCCATCCGGGCCGTCGTGGTCGCCGGCGTGGCGCTGCTCTACGTTGCCATAACGCATCGGAAGGCGCTCTACATCGCCCGGCGGGACGTGCCGCCTCTGGTATACATCGCGGTGGTGGGGACGCTGTTCGCCGATGCCATGTATCTGCTGGCGCTGCAGCGGACCGCCGTGGTCAACGCGGTGCTCATCGGGCATCTGCAGCCGGTGTTCATCGTCGCCCTGAGCATCCCGCTGCTCAAAAAAGACCGGCTGACTTGGTTCGACGGCGTGGGCATCGCGTTGATGATGCTCTCCGCCTGGCTGGTGAGCACTCGAACGCTGGCCCGGATGGCATCCCTTGAATTTGGTACGTGGGGAGATGCATTCGTGCTGGCTGCCACCGTTGCCTGGGCGACCACTGCGGTGGCGATGCGGAAGTATCTGACGCGGCTCGATGCGGGCGTTATCACTTTTTACCGCTTCGCGCTTGCCTCGCTGGTCATGCTGGTATATCTCGCTGCCCGTAATCATCTGGTCGTGGCAAATGCCTGGCAGGTGGTGGTCGGCGTCGTCGTGGCGCTGGGAACCATCCTGTATTATGAGGGATTAAAGCGGTTGAAGGCGGCACAGGTGTCGGCGTTGGAGCTCGCCGCGCCGTTCTTCGCTGCGATGCTGGCCTGGCTCGTGCTGCATGAAACAGTGACAGCCCTGCAATTTACCGGATTGGTTTTCCTCTGTCTCGGGGTGTTCGTGCTCGCCCGGCGGGAGGAGCTACCGCAGGAGCCGCTGTAGCTGCCGGCAGTTCTGCGGTGCGTAGGCGTTGTAGTCATTGTTGAAGTACCCGTAGACATCCTGCACGTCCAGGTTGCGGATGATGTCCGCCCAGCGCTGCAGCTCATGGCGCGTATATCGGGAGGAGTACCATTCTTTGCTGCCATGCCAGCGGATGTAGGCAAACGAAGCCGTGGCCTCAACCTGCAGGGGGAGGTCGGGAGCACTGACAATGCAGAGCGCCACGTCGTAGCTTTCTAGGAGTTCATATACATCGGGGTCAAACCAGCTCTGGTGGCGGAACTCGACGGCCTGTGGTATCTCCCGGTGGAGCTGGCTGAGGAAGCTCTCCAGCAGGTCATCGTTCCGCTCCATCCAGGGCGGCAGCTGCCAGAGGATGACACCGCGCTTGTCCCCGGCAAGCTCGATACGGTCATAGAATTTTGTGAGGTAGTCAGTCACGTTGCGGAGTTTTTTCCGATGGGTAACCACCCGGCTGCCCTTGAAGGAGAGGACGAAGTCCTCCGGCGTCTTGTCATGCCACCCGGTGACCATATTCTCGAATGGCAGACGGTAGAATGAAGCGTTGACTTCCACGCTGCTGAACCGCTCCGCGTAGAAGGAAAGCCAGTCGCCCTTGTCGAGCTCCTCGGGGTAAAAGCTGTCGACCCAGTGGTCGTAGTACCAGCCCGAGGTCCCCAGGTATATCATGTTGGCCTCGTCCTCCGCTATATCTTATCATAACGTGGACATATAAGAATTGTGCCGAGGCGTCACGTTATGTCCCGTACCCGCCGCGACGAAGCATCAGTCAGACGGGAGACGACCCTCCTCGAGTATTATCCAGATATGAGGCATGCATTTCTGATAAATGTTAAGTAATGATTGCTGTTGGTATCAGGGAAGAGGTGGTACCATTTCAGGTGGAGATACCCGGGAGATACAGCCAGAGATACTGGATAGAACGACCAAGTGCAGCCATGATTTCGTCTGCCTGGAGCACAACGGCAACGAGTACCCGAGATGCGGCGTAAAGCTCGATGTAACACAGCGGATAATCGTCGTGTTCTCAAGGCGTGAGCGATGCGATGCATGCCCGTATTGTATCTCCTTTGGCATGTCCGAACGGAGCTTTATCTGTCAATGCCCCACCCGGATAGCGTTGTTTTACCGGCATAATTTCTGAACAGGTAGCAGGAGCTGTCTTGATTGATCCTTCAAGGACTGCCACGATAGTATAGCATCAGGAGGGAAAACAGCAAATTTCAAGTACCGTGAAGGTATCCCCGGGCATGGCAGCCGTGGCAGTGCACAATCTCAGGAAGCATTATGGAGACGTGCAGGCCGTCCGGGGCGTCTCGTTCGACGTCCAGGAGGGAGAAATCTTTGGTCTCATTGGGCCCAACGGTGCCGGCAAGACCACTGTGCTCCGGGTCATCTCCACCTTGCTCCAGATAACTGGGGGAAGCGTGAATGTCTTCGGCTACGACGTCGCAGATGATGCGCAGGCGGTACGGCGGATGATAAGCTATCTGCCCGAGGATGCCGGAGCCTACAAGAACCTCACCGGTCGGGACTACCTCGGATTCATGGCCTCCTTTTTCGATGGCAGTCGTGAGATGATGCAACGTGCCATAGACATAGCCGACTTGGGAGAGCGTATCGACGACAAGGTGGAGGAGTACAGCAAGGGTATGGCCCGACGCCTGCTCGTCGCTCGGGCCCTGATGATGCAGCCCCGTCTGGCTATCCTTGATGAGCCAACGTCGGGCCTCGACGTGGTCAACGCCCGGGAGATACGGAATATCATCCGCGGCACCACGGAGCGGGGGACGACCATCCTGCTGTCCTCGCACAACATGCTCGAGGTTGAATACCTGTGCGACCGCATCGCGCTCATCAACGATGGGGTTATCGTCGAGCGGGGCAGCCCCGCCGAGCTCCGGGAGAAATATGATGCAGACAACATCGAGGACGTGTTCACCGAGGTGGTCACATGAATAATTTCCTGAGCATCACGAAAAAAGAGGTCCGTGAGTTGTTGACCCCGGCCACCATCGTCCCCATCGTGGTGATGTCTCTCATCTTCGGCGGTCTGGGGAACATGCTCGGCGGCGCAGCGGAGGAGGCAACTGATTCCCCAACCATCGGGCTCCTCAACTTCGATGCGGGACCCATCGCACAGCGCGCCACTGCCGTCATCACAGATATGGCCGACGTTGCCTACAACGACACCGAGGCCCCTATTGACGCAGGCATATCCGCCGTCCGGGAGAACGACGGCACCGCATTGCTTGTCATACCCACGAATTTCAGTCAGCTCATCCTCGACAATCAGACCGGCACCATCGAGGTATACTGGGTGATGGAGGGCGCCGGTATTATGGATTCTATCTCATCCGGCGCAGTCGAGGGCGTCCTGCAGACCGTCAACCGGAACATCTCCCAGATGGTCATCGCCGCCGGCGGCGTCAACGCCACCTTTGCCCTGTCTCCCACCCGCATCAACGAGACCACTGTCTTCAAGGGCCGAGACATGGCGGGTATCTCACCGGGAGATATCAGCAGCGTGCTGTCATCGCAGTTCACTGTCGTCCCTATCATCATGATGATCATCATTATCATGGCCGGCGGCATGGTCATCTCCTCTATGGGTATGGAAAAAGAAAACAAGACCCTGGAGACGCTGTTGACGCTCCCCGTCAAGCGGCGGACCATCGTAGCCGGCAAGATAGCCGGGAGTGCCACCGTCGGGCTCATCATGGCAGTCATCTACATGATTGGTTTCAGCTACTATGCCACCTCGTTCACCCAGTCCGGAGACATCGACCTTGCCGCCTACGGGTTGCAGCTCACCGCGCTCGACTACGCGCTCATCGGCGTGTCGCTGTTCCTGGCGCTGACCGCCGGGCTGTCACTCTGCATGGTCATAGGGACGTTCGCCAAGAACTATAAGAGCGCGCAGACGCTGACCGTGCCGGTGTCCGTGCTGGCGTTGATACCCATGTTCCTGGTCATGTTCCGTGATTTCTCGACGCTTCCCCTGCCCCTTAAGGGATTGCTGTTTGCGATTCCGTTCTCGCATCCCATGATGGCCATGCGGGCGCTGCTCTTCGATGACTACCTGCTGGTTCTGGGAGGCATTATCTATGTGGGGCTGTTTGCCGCCGCGTTGATAGCCGTCGCGGTC
>JBNGDQ010000022.1:2320-8036 GCA_049975285.1 Thermoplasmatota archaeon | reverse complement strand
ACATATAAGTGAAATCACTTTGCCGCCTTCTTTTTCCACCTATGGCACCTTTTTACCGGGGGAGCAACACAGTACACATACAAGCGGCATCGTCTCTGTGGCGTTCTTCGCCGCCGCGTTGATAGCCGTCGCAGTCTGGATATTCAGCACCGACCGATTGCTCACCGGGCGCCTGCAGCGGAAGGGCTAGTTTTTTATGGCCGTACCATAATGACGCCTGTGGCCAATGAATGGAACCGCATCGCGGAGAGCTTCGACGAGACCCGGCAGCATCCCTGGCAGGAATGCCTGGACTTCATCGCTGGGTGCAGCGGCACCGGGCTGGACGTTGGCTGCGGCAACGGCCGGCATCTGATACCACTCGCCCGGCGCTGCAGCAGGGTCATCGGGCTGGACAGCGCACCCGCGATGGCCACGGTCTCCCGGAAAAACGTGCAAGAGCATGGCCTGGACAACGTCGATGTCGTGGTCGCCGATGCAACGATGCTTCCCATCGCCGATGATACCGCGGACTGTATTTTGTTCATCGCCGCGCTGCACAATATTCCCGGCCGGAGCAGGCGCATCGCCGCGCTTCAGGAGCTCCGGCGGGTCCTCAAACCCAATGGTGAGGCCCTGGTATCCGTATGGTCGAAGTGGCAGGACCGCTGGCGCTGGCAGTCACTCCGACAGCTTCTTACCCCTTGGCAGAGGGCCGGCAATGTCATGGTGCCCTGGAAAAAGGATGATATGCAAGTGGAGCGCTTCTATCACCTCTACGGCCGATGGGAGCTCCGGCGGGACATCAGGCAGGCCGGGCTCCACGGCTCCAGGATATGGAGCGTGAAGAAGGCATCCAGGCGCCACCCGGACAACCATTTTGCGGTAGTCACCAAAACAAGGGGAGCACCAGCCAGAGAATAACAGCGGCGGCGATACCAACAAGGAGGAGTACGAGCGCCAGGGTTTTATCGTTGGAGATGACGATGGGGATGGGTCCGATGAGGATGAGCCCCCCGGCTTTTTTCTCTGTCTGCCATTCATTGTGCCGCCCGGGTGGCCTCTGACCGGGGTCTCCCGGCGACAGGGAGAACATATACCCGATGATGGACACAAAGATGAGCCCGATGCCCAGCAGCATCAGCCAGCCGCTGCCATAGATGAAGGGAAAGATGATGAATATGCCCGCTTCTCCCTCGCCGGTAGCGATGCCCGCTATGAGGCAGGCAAGGCCGCCGAGGAACAAGATGAGCGGCAATCTATGTTCCATAGCGCCGCTGCCGTTTCTGATACGACTGGATGACGTTCAAAAAATCGGTTTTTTTCATGGCTGGCCAGTAGACATCCGAGAAGTACAGCTCCGCGTAGGCGAGCTGCCAGAGCAAAAAATTCGAGATGCGTTCCTCGCCCGAGGTGCGCAGGATGAGATCCGGATCCGGGCTGTCCGCCGTGTAGAGATACGACGAGATGAGGTCTTTGTGTACCTCCTCGGGATCCACCTCGCCGTTCTGGACGTCCCGGGCTATCTGCCGGACGGCTTCCACGATCTCCTCGCGTCCGCCGTAGCCAATGGCGATGTTGAAGTAATGCTGCTCATACCCTTGGGTTGCCTCCTCCGCCTGCGAAGCCGCCGCGGCGACATCATCCGGCAGCACGTCCGTCTCCCCGATGACCTTCACCCTTATCTCGTGTTCATGGATGCGCTCATCCGCAGCCAGCCGCCGGAGGTCCTCGGCGAACAGGTTCATGAGATGTTCGACTTCCTCCGGGGAGCGCTTGAAGTTATCCGTGGAGAACGCGAAGACCGTCAGTCCCTCGATACCGACCTCGTGGCACCATTCCACGACCTCCTCGAGTTTGCTGCCGCCGATGCGGTGTCCCTCCTGGGGGGAGAGCCCCTCCTCGAAGGCGTAGCGGCGGTTGCCGTCCATGATGACAGCGAGATGACGGGGCACCGGATACTGCCGGATGTCCTCCATCATTTTTTTAGCGCGGATGCGCTGCATCTCCTGACGGACGAGCCGGAAGAGCTTGTTCTGCTTGAGCTTATGGATGGCGCTCCGGGCGAAGTCGGTCCTGATGGCTCGTTCGCCCAGCTGCTCCACGCGCTTCCGCATTGCATCCGTCTTCATCGTCACCTTTCATTTCCTGCCGGTATTTAACGTCTTTGTAACGCCCGGAAAAACATATCTATCCCTCCGGGTTGTATCCATATGACTCCCGAGGTAGAGCTGTCCGACGAGGAATGGCGGCGCCGACTGTCATCCAAGGCGTATCACGTATTGCGGGAGCAGGGCACCGAGCCCCCGTTCTCAGGGGCATATTATGACCACAATGAGGATGGTACGTATACCTGTGCTGGCTGCGGCGCCCTACTGTTCAGGTCAGATGACAAGTTCGACTCCGGCTCGGGCTGGCCCAGCTTCACGTCAGTGGCTGCATCTGATGCCGTCGAGCTCCGACCCGATGACCGCCATGGTATGCGTCGCATCGAGGTGCGATGCAAAACATGCGGCGGCCATCTTGGGCACGTGTTCGATGATGGACCACAGCCCACCGGGAAGCGTTACTGTATCAACTCTGCTGCCCTGGATTTCGAGGCAGAGCGGGACGAATAGCTACCGGTGGCTGCTGTCGCTCAGCTCGCCTGCCAGATTGCTTTCCTCATAGGCGGCCGTTATCTTTACAATGTTAGAGACTGCTGGGGCATACCATATGTCGACCAGATTAAGGTAGGATACATGGTATGCATCGAATGCCCCGGCATCCACGTTCACTGTCTCCATTCCATGACAGGTTGCAGGGATGGCTGGCAATGTAAGGCTGTAGGAAAACGGCTGGGATATCAGGCCCAGCAGTGTGGAAGCGCTTCCTTCCAGTGAGACTGATGCCAGCGAGGTCGACCATTCCTTCTCTTCTTCCAGGGGGAATTCCAGTATCTTCCAGGGATCCGTAAAGGATATGTTGCCTTTCAGCGTGACGGGTACGGGAATCGGCAGCGGGAGTTCAGGAAACTGGACCGTGGCCAGTGCCCGTACGGTGACGTCGGCGTCGGTGAAACCGAATTCCTGGTTCATTTCGACCGTACCCCGGATGGAAGACCAGAGGATTTTTCCCGTGCAGGCTATCGGGCTGGTGAGGTCGTATGCTCCGGTCATTTTTCCCTTGAAGCTCAGGGTGTATGCTGGACGTTCCACGGAAAACGACAGGCCGCTGATACGTGCATCGAGGTCCCCACTGACTCCATCGTCCAGTTCGACGTGGATTTCATCAAACCGATATGTCCAGCTTTCATCCGTCTGCCAGGGCTCGATGTAGGCTGCCGTGCAGGCTGTATTCTGGTTGCCGTCTTCGTCGCTGACTGTCAGCGTGATGGTATGGATCCCTCGGGTCTCGAATGCATGTGATACTGATTGTCCCTGTAGCACGGTTCCATCATCGAACGTCCATTCGTACGACGTTATTTCTCCTTCGGCGTCTCGGCATCCGCTTCCGTCAAAGGTAATCGCTTCGTTTGCTGCTGCATGATAGGGGCCGCCAGCGTCGACTGCCGGTGGCCAGTTCACGCTCTCTGGGTCATAGTCCACCCAGCAGATGCCGACCGTGTCGATGTTGAGGCTTCCATATTCAATGTTGAAGAATCCCTGGTGGCCCCAGGCGGTCCCCCAGCTGTTTTTACATATCCAGTACCCGCCATGCTCGATGCTGCTGTCATCTTTCCATCCGACGATGGAGACACAGTGATTGTGGCCGGATGCTGAATGATAGGGATAGACGTCGTTGCGGCCGTGATGCGTGGCTCCCCAGGTCGTGAAGTCTTCAGTGGCCTCGATGTAGGTCACTACTGGTCCCTCCTCCATGACCTGGGTTTTGATGCGCTCCCGGTCAGCCGGGCCGCCGTCACTATCCCAGAACCCGTAGTCAGTGATGGGAACTAATTGATTCTCCCAGCCTGGACACTTGCTGGTGCAGGGAACGCCGTCGTCGGCCTGGTAGGCAAAGCAGGCCTCCGGAATCACGCCGTTGCAACCGTTGCCATTGTCACCCGTATCCATGATCCATCGATATGCCTGGTAGGGACTTCCTCCACTGCAGCTTCCCGAGGCGGGGAGACAGGAGAGAACATATTGCTCCGACAGGTTCGGGTCCAGCTCCGGTATACCCTCTCGAACGTTTATCACGCCTTCCAGCGCGGATAGAGCGGCGAAAGCCCAGCAGCTTCCGCAGGATCCCTGGTCCCGGGCGGCTGTTGTCCAGTCGCCATCGTGGTCCCGCCAGCTGAACGACGCCGGTGGATCGCCAGCCGCAGGTTTTGTACCTGGATGGCTGGGGAGCGGGGGAACTTCCCGCATGACGGGGTAGACCTGTGAGGGCTGCTGCGGTCCATAATGCGTGATGGTGGAGTCCGCGTTCTCCGGCGGCATCCCGGGCATCAGAAAGGCAACGGTGCAGATCACGGTGAGCAAGAGAACTGAATATTTTTGTACCATATATATCTGTAAATAATGTAAATCTTATATATTTTCTTCTCATGCGAACATTGATTAACAGAACAGGACATTAGCTATCATGACCGAGCTCCTCTACATGGACAACATCGAGGCCAACTACATCCGCGAGTTCGACGCCGTCGTGACTAAGAGCAAAAAAGACTACGTCGTCCTCGACCAGAGTGCATTCTACCCCGAGGGCGGCGGCCAGCCCTCCGACACCGGCCGCCTCACATGGAACGACAGCGAGGCAGCAGTGACCCATGTGGCAAAGAAGGGCATCATCAAGCACACCCTCGACGGAGACCTGCCACCAGAAGGGATGGAGGTGCACGGCAGCCTGGACTGGGAGCGACGCTACGCTCATATGCAGATGCACACCGCCCAGCACATCATCTCCGGCATCGTGTACGATATGCATGAGGCACGAACAGTCGGCAACCAGATCCATGCAGACTACTCCCGCGTCGACTTCAAACCAGCCTCCTTCACCGATGACGACCTCCAAGTCATCGAAGTCCAATGCAACGATGTCATCACTGGCGATGCGAGGGTCACCATCACAGAGGAGCAGCGCTCCTCGCTCGAAGAGCGCGTCAACCCCGAGCGATGCAACCTTGACCTGCTTCCCTCATCCATCAAGCAGCTCCGCATCGTCGAAATCGAGGGCTTCGACATCTGCCCCTGCGCCGGCACCCACGTGCAGCGGACCGGCGAGATACCCCGTATCTCTATCATCAAGCGAGAGAGCAAAGGCAAGGACACCGAGCGCATCGTCTACGGCTTCGCCTGACCCCGTCGATAACGCTTTTATAGCGCCAGGAAATGCAATATCATGTATCGTTTTCCCCGTGCATGGGTCGTCGCAGCGACCGTCCTGGTATTGATAATCGTAGCCGGGATGCCCGTGGTACTGAGCACAGCCCCCGCTGGAGGCGCCACGTCTGCCCTTCCGGATACCTATGACCTCCGTGACGTCAACGGTAGCAATTATGTCACCTCGGTGAAGAGCCAGACGAGTGGGACCTGCTGGTGCCACGGCGTCATGGCCGCTGTGGAGGGTAATCTCCTCATGACCGGCATCTGGAATCATTCCATTGAGCCCAACCTGGCCGAGTATCACCTTGACTGGTGGAACGGCTTCAACCAGTTTTTTAATGATGACCTAGAGCCCCCGGAGGGCGACGGCCTCGAGGTGCACTACGGCGGTGATTACCGTGTCGCCTCGGCGTATCTCACCCGGCACG
>JBNGDQ010000022.1:0-2220 GCA_049975285.1 Thermoplasmatota archaeon | reverse complement strand
GAGGTGCACTACGGCGGTGATTACCGTGTCGCCTCGGCGTATCTCACCCGGCACGGCGGTGTGTACTCCCCGGCAGCCAACGATGACACCGAAAAAGATGACCCCTGGTTTTACCCGGCGCCCGACCGGTATAACAATGGCTATGAGCGATATTACCCCCGCGAAATCGCCTGGTATACCGCCGGCGAGAATCTGGAGCGCATCGACACCATCAAACAGGCTGTGATGGACCACGGTGTGGTGGGTACCTGCATGTGTTTCAGCGGCTCCTTCATCGACGACTATATACATTATCAACCGCCGGATGACGATACGCCGCCCAATCATGCCGTCGCTATCATTGGCTGGGATGACGGCATGGAGACGCAGGCACCGGAGCCGGGCGCCTGGCTGGTGAAGAACAGCTGGGGTAGCGGCTGGGGAAACGATGGCTACTTCTGGATATCATATTATGATAAATGGTGCGGTCAGCATCCTGAGATGGGCGCTGTCTCCTATCAACAGGTAGAACTCATGCAGTATGACCATCTCTACTGCCATGACTACCACGGCTGGCGAGATACCATGAAGCGGGCCAGTGATGCATTCAACGCGTTCACCGCCACCAATGATACCCTGCTGGAGGCCGTTGGCTTCTACACCGCAGCCGATGCCATCTCCTACACCGTCACCGTATACGACCGCTTCGCCGATGGAGCGCTACAGGACGAGCTGGCCACTGCCAGCGGGACTCTTGAACACACGGGGTATCATACCGTCGATGTGGGGCCCGTCGCCTTCACCGCCAATGATGACTTCTATCTACAGCTCTCCCTGTCCGACGGCGGGCAGCCCTTCGATCGGACGTCAGAAGTGCCTGTCCTGCTGGGCTGCCAGCGTCAGGGGACCACGGTTACATCGAGTGCCAGCCGGGGAGAGAGCTACGTCCACGTTGGCCAGCGATGGCTCGACGTCACCTACATCAGGCCAACTGCTAACTTTTGTATCAAGGGTTTCGCTAATCCATGGACGCCCACGACGCCTGACCTGGCCTGCAGTGGCTCGCTCAGCTGGAGCGACGTTCGCCCCGGTCGGCAGGTCACGGGTTCCTTTACCGTCGAAAACATCGGAGAGGAGCATTCCAGCCTTGACTGGGAGATAACCGAATGGCCTGAATGGGGCGACTGGACGTTCACGCCAACCAGCCGGGACAACATAAAACCAGGCTGCCCCGCCTCGGTCGAGGTCACCGTCGACATACCAGACCAGGAAGACAGCTCCTTCAGCGGGACGCTCACCGTCGTCAATACTGAGAATTCCAGCGACACTGCCACTATTCCCATCAGCGTCTCTACGCCTAAAACGTCGACACTACCACCACTGCTCAAACTGTTCATCCAAAGGTTTCCAGTGCTCCAGCAGCTGCTATATCACCTGCTGTAAAGCTACGAGCCAAACCCGAATCCCTTTACCACGGGCAGACTGGCGGCCTTCCAGGCAACGATGCCGCCCGCCATGTTATATAATGTGCCCTCGAATCCTTCGTCGATGAGCATGTTCCCGGCGATACAGGAACGGTTGGCGCTCCGGCAGTACAGGATGACCTTGTTTCCCTCGAACAACAGCCGGAAGAGATTGCGGAACAGCGGTATCTCCAGCAACTGAAGCGGATAGAGACTCGGTTTGTCATACCAGTGCGGCGTGTCAATCCGCTCGTTGAACCATTCCCCGAAGGTGCGGACGTCGACGACGACCTCCCGTCCGTCGCTCTCATTCTGGAGCATCTCCCATGTTTCGTGCACTGATATATTGATGAGTCCATCGACGGCAGCCATACGAGTCTGCCCGGCCGCCGTAACCGGCGAGGCTGCACCTCCATTAAACATGGGAACCGCTGCCAGAACCAGCAGTGCCGTCACCGCCACCGCTCTCTTTTTCATACCTCTCTATCCCTCGTTTTTTTATAAGGATTTGCTGCCTGCGGAACATGCTGGCTGCCGCAAAACATTTTTATGACAGGTCCTATACACCTTCTATGTTTTGTCCGGACTGTGGCTCGCTGCTGTACCCCGATGGCGACGAGATGGTCTGCCGCAAATGCGAATACCGACAAAAAAAGACTGGAGAGCGGCGTGTCGTCGCCGACCGGGAGGAACAGGAGCTCACCGTCATCGAAAGCGAGGAAGACCTTGAGGTGCTGCCCAAGACACAGGTGACCTGTCCCGAGTGCGGCCACAATGA
>JBNGDQ010000021.1:0-15662 GCA_049975285.1 Thermoplasmatota archaeon | reverse complement strand
TCTTTGAGGAAATCATCCCCGGTCCACTCGCCGCGCTTCATATCGTAGAAGAGTGTCAGGGTCTTGCCGGCCAGCTGGTCGCTGGTCCCTCGACTGATGTCGCAGGGTTGGTCGATGCCCAGCCGTCGTTTCTCCCAGACCTCTATCTGGACGGTGACTGGTTCATCTGGATTGTAGGGCACATTCATGGCCGCCGTGGGCCATTCGAAGTAGATGTCAGGCCCCTCGTGTATCTCCTCCCACCAGACTGCATTTTCGCCGTTGATGAAAATCTTGAAATAGAGGCGAGGGGTATCAGCCTCGAGAGTCATAGCCCTGAGTCGCATGATGTCGACGACCACGGTGACATTATCCGGGTTATAGGCGGCTGTTCCCACGTCGCTTCCGCCCTCAGTGATTCCAGTCGATTCACCCACATCATGGGGGGTCATGGTCATGGCTGCCGGGACCACCATGACAAACAGCGCGATGAGCGCCCCGAATGTCTTGCGGTTAAGATACATAGTAAGAGGCTAATAAAATATTAATATAAGTGCTTTTCCCCTAACGAGTGGCGCGGTAACGCATGTCACTATTACTCATCGCTGCGCTGTTTTTCCCGCTGGCGGCGCAACTGAGCCCGCTTCTTAGCCAGCTCCCGATCCGGTTTCTTTGTGCCCGGCGTGGATGACCGCCGCTTTGTCTGCCGGCGCAGCTGCTTCTTTTTCCGGACCGCCCGGCGATGCTTCTGTTCCTGCTTGATGCGCTGTCTGGCCCGGTTCATCTCGCTGTCCAGTTTGTGCTCGATGGCGACAAATGTCTTATCCAGTTTTTCTTTCCGGGCCTCAGCCCGCCGCCTGATTTTTTCCGCCTCCAGCTTGCCGACGCGCTCCCCACGCTGCAGCGGGGCCATGATCTTCTTCACCACGGCCTCCTTGGGTGCCACGAGGCGACCGCGGCGCTCGTCGACCTTGTACTGCGGGATGCTGGGCTTCGGCAGTTTACCCGGCTTGGGAGGCAGCCGCAGCGGGGGGAACTCGGGCTTCGCGATGGAGCTGATAGAAGTGCCCAGTCGGTCGTTGGCGTCCCGTATCTTCTGGTTCATCTGCTTCCACTTGGTCAGCAGGCGGCGTTTTTCTTTGCGGTAGCGTTCCCGCAGGTCCCGACGCTGTTTTTCCCATTCCTGCAATGGTTGCTGCCATGCCGTGCGCCAGGCATCCAGGATTTTTCGCGCCAGAGCGCGTTGCTTGCGGTCGCGTTTGCGATGCAGGGCCCGTATATGCTGCCGGTGCTTCCGCTCGCTCTGGCAGAAATAGTAGGCTGACTTCCATTCCTCCTTCATCAGCTTTTTCTCCTTGCGGCGCCGGCGCCAGTCCATCTGCTGGAGTCGTTTCTTTTCCTCCGGGTCATGCCACGGCTTCGGGAGGTGGTTGCAGGGATTCCGGGACCGGAAAAACGCGAAGCCGATGACGAGCAGCAGCAATACGGACGGCGTCACGGCTCCAAACGCGGCCCACTGGCCCACGGTCATGTGGAAGCCGCTGAGGGTCACCACGAGGGGCTCCGTCCGGTAGCTGGACGGGTTGCCGAGGGAGGCCACGCGGACCAGCATCACGTAGCTGTCATACTGGATGTAGAGCTGCTGATGTGGAATATAAAAACTGAGGTTGACCTGCGTCTGCTCACCCGGGTGAAGATAGACCCGCTCTCGAGAAAAGGCGTACGACCAGTCCAGCGGCGCATATTCCACGGAGAGCCGATAGCTGTCCGGCAGGTTGCCGGTGTTGGCGATCGTAATCGGCACGTTGTAGACGGCGTCCTGCCTGCCGTCAATGCTGGGGTTCTCGATGTCGAAATATAAAAACCGCTGAGGCTCCGAGCGCACCTGGAAGGTGATGTTGGCGTACTTGGTGAAGCCACCCGGAAGGATGAGCCCCGGCCGCACGTGCATTTCAACCTCGCACGTGATATTGGCGATATACGACGGGTTGACCCCGGCGCTGACCCATACCGTGGCGTTGCCGGCCTCATTCCAGTCGAGATGGACAAACGAGGGGCTAACACTGGCGGACCATCCCCTGCCGTCTATCTCAGTGATGCGGAGATAATACCGCATGGCGATATTCGAGGAGCCGTTGACCACGCCGCCATTCCAGAACCGGAAACGGAAGCCATACTGCCCGGTTACAGGTTCAATCGCTGCCTGCGTCGGGCCAATCGACTCCACCTGGACGTTCCACCAGAAATCAGACCACTCCTCCCACGGGATAAGCTGTGCCTCTGCCTCCTGCGGCGGGGGCAGAAACAGCGAAAAAAGGACGAGTGCCGTGAGTAGGAGTGCGACCTTCCGCATGATTTACCAAACGGGTAAACAGATGTTCGTTTAAATAATTAGTTGCTCCGACGACGCCGGATGACGAACGCCAGAGCAGCCAGTGCACCGATAAGGATGACCGCCTCGAATCCCGGCAGATAAAAGCCCCGGTTCTTGACCATCATGCGCGCGTAGACGGTGGCCTGCTTGATGTTCTCCGGATCTTTCTCGGATTTCTCGAACTGGTTGCCCTCCTTCACCCAGTAGTCAGCGAAGGACTGCGCGTGCGCCTGTAACAGGAACGTCTCCCGCTCGTTATGGTAGGATATACCGGTGCCGTGTGGCGTGGTCACCGTAAAGGAAACCGTCTTCTCCGGCGGGTTGGGGTCGCCCGGGTTTTTAGCATCCAGGATGATCTGCTGCGGGGAGATGATGGGATCCGTCCAGTCGTCCGGCACGTCAGTCGCCTGCAGCGTTACCCGCGTCTGTGCGGTTCCCCAGTTTTCAATGGTCACCGGGAACGTGAGTTCTCTGTCCGGTGAGGAGCGCTCAATCGGCTTTGCGATACTGACGGTAATCTGCGTAAATGGATTGACGCCGACGAGGATGTCCGTCTGCGCCGTTGCGACCTCCCGGACCTCGCCGCCCAGCACGATGCGGCCGGTCACCTGGATGGTAACACTGGTCAGGCTGGGCGCTTCAACGTCCTGCTCGCTCAATGCCAGATTAACCTTGACGTTCTTCTGGGTACCGCTCTGCAGGGGAAATGTCTTCTGCGTCGGTGATACCGTCAGCCAGCTGGGGCTCTTCGTCACCTCAATCTGAGCCCAGACCGGGAAGTACTGGAAAAAGAAGGGCTCATAGGCGACGGTGAGCGTGAACGAGTCACCACCATAGCGGTTCACGTAAAATGGCGAGATATCGGGAGATGCAGTCATTGAGCCCCACTCGATAGCCTGAGCGGCCGGGGCAAACAAGACGGTTGACAGAAGCATGAAGGTGCCAAGGAGCACACCAATCGATACAGTTCTTTTCAGCATTTTTCACCTCTTTATGCAAGATTGTGTTGTTATTGGCATTTCGATATATATGTTTTTCGTGGTCACTCTTCCTCTTCCTCTTCTTCCTCTTCCGAGCAGACCATCTCAGGGAAATAGCTCAGGATGATGATGTCTCCCGCTGCCGATACCCATCTGTAGGGCACACCAACATCTACCGATTCTTCCACCAGCTCGGGGTTCGTGTTGGTGATGATGAGGCTGTCAACGCGACGTTCCTCCGTGTTGAGCGCTACATTGCGGACTTCACCCACGTAGACGCCGTGGCGGGTATATGTCGGCATGTTCAAGAAGTCAGTAATTTCCTTCGCCATTGTAATCACGTGGACATACATCTCAAATGCCTTATTAAGAGTTGTGGTGGCCGGACGCCGGGAGGGCGGCATAGCATAATACAATATATTAAGTGGAAGCCGGGAGCCAGGCAGGGGACACTGGCTCCGACCCAAGGCATCCAAGGGTTCTGGCTGCTTCACCTCGCGCACCAGGCCAGAGATGATGCCTCCATCAACATATGCCTAAAACCGGGGATGAACATCTGTTATAGATAATTTTATAAGGAAACCGGTCATTATAAGCAAGAGGCAAAATTATGCAAGCAACAGTCTGGAAGAAAGGCATGGCATTCGCCGCCGCCCTGATATTCTGCGGCCTCACATTCGTCCCGCTCGCCACGCACGCCACCACGTCCGAAGAACACACCACGCAGGCATGGATAACTCAGTACAACGCCGACGGCACCACGGAGCAGCGCGCCGTCACGCTGACACGGCAGGCGGTACAGCGCCTCAAGGACAGGCTCACCGAGGTATCCACCACGGAGCAGCGGTTTTCACTGCTCCAGGAATATGGACTGCTGTCCGGCGATGCATCGCTGGAATCATGGAAGGCAGGCATGGAACAGCGAGCTGCATCATTCGGGCTCGACCAGCGTGACGCAGACAATTTAAACGATGCAGACGTCCTGCCCATGCTACCAAAGATGCCCCTGTTGCTGAACTTCTTCTGCAAGGTCAACGCCATCTACGTGCTGAGCGGCGAGGCAGGCATCGGCCTGCCACCCATGTTCGGCATCATGAAACTGTTCGGCGGGCAGCGCGTCGCCCAGTTCGACCTCTTCGACATCTGCTGGGGTGCCTTCGGGGTCATCCAGACTAAGACACTTTTCCGGCAGCATACCATGGTGACGATGCCCAGCCTGCTCGGCATGGCCGGCTTCGTCGGCATCCACGTCCACGTCCCGCTGGTGCTCAACATCTACAATGGCTTCTCGGCGATTACCTTCGCCGCCGGGCTCGGGCCGCACAGCATCAACTTCAACCTGGCCACCATGGCGCTCTTCGGGTTCTTCCTGGGCGGCACCCTGGGTACGCTGGTTGGCGGGGCCGGGGGAACGAGCAACGCGACCGGTTGACCGCCGGAGGCATGACCTGACTGGATGACAGAAAAAGTACAATTTAAAATAGCGGCAGCGCATTGGGGGCTATGGCTGACACGTTGTCCTTCCCTGAACCGCCTGACGTCATCCGGCAGAAACCCTCGCTGCGCAAGTATCTCCGGTATCTGCTGTTCTTCGGTCCCGGCGCTATCCTGGCGTCGATGACCATCGGGCAGGGGCAGCTCATCCTGGGTCCGCAGATAGGCGCCTGGGCCGGCTACGCTCTGCTGTGGCTGATTACGCTCAACATTGGCTCCTATGTCATCGCGTACATCGGAACGAGATTCTCCATGCTGTCCGGGATCAGCATCATGGACATGTTTGCATTGAAGACGCGGGGCGGCTGGCTCAACTGGCTGATCATCGGCATCATGGCCATATTTGTGCCCACGTTCGCTGCCGCGATCATCACCACGCTGGGGCATTCACTCGCCTGGATATTTGGCGTCGGCCATTACCTCTTCTGGGGTGTCTCGTTTTCGCTCCTCGCCGGGGTACTGGCGCTGCTCGGTCGGTACAAGGTGCTGGAGGCATCGCAGGCGTTCTTCGTGGCGGTGCTCGGAATCGGAGCCGTCGCATCCGTGGTAATGCTCCAGCCGGATCTCTTCGAGGTGCTTCCGCATTTTCTCTCCATCGGCGACGTGCCCGACTACCCTGCCTGGGTGGACACCGTGCCTGACTTCACCAAGACGCCCATCCCGCTGTCCATGCTCGGCTACCTGGGCACGCTCACCATCTCCATCGTCCCCCTGGTCGGCTACCTTGGCTGGATAAAAGTCAAGGGATGGGGTATCTTCCGGGGCAGCTCCAATCCGGATGGCCTGTCAGAGCGGCTGTTCTCCCGTTACCGACAGCAGGGCTCCATTGACTATCTGCCCGACGACAGCGAGGAGGTGCACAAGTCACGGCTGCTGCTCCGACCGCTCATGGTCGACCTGGCCGTCGCATTCGTCATCGTGTCACTCGTGTCAGCGGCGTACATGATAGCGGGCGCCGAGCGGCTGGGCCGGGACATCCCCACCGACGTGGAGCTCATAAAACGACAGGCGGTTATCTTTTCCGACATGGCATCCTGGCTGAAGCCACTCTACCAGGTAAGCGTGGCCTTCGCGCTCTTCGGCACCGTCTACAGCGCCTTCGAGGCAGCCTCCCGTATGCTCTTCGAAACCGGGAAGACCGTCCGCACGGGCATCGCCAGAATGCCGTACAAGCGTTTCATGCTCTACTTCCTGATATACGTGCTGGCACTGGGCATCCCGCTGGCGTTGCTCATGTACGGCGGGCTGTCAGTCCTGCTGGTGCTCTCCATAACATTGCTGTTCATCGGCGTCGTCGGGGTCCTCATCTACGGCGTCAGCGCGCTGGTCCTGACGCAGACGGTGCTCCCGCCGGCGTATCGCCTGAGCTGGATAGGCGCGACGCTCGCCGCTCTCTGCATCGCGCTGCTGGTGGTCCCCGCCATCTTTATCTTTGTATGACCGTAGCGCTCAAATCGCTTGATTCCGTCGCGACGCTTTGAACAATCAGAGGATAACGCCAGGGAAATAGGTGATTCATACGATTTTCAGGATGAACCTCTTCGAGGGAGACACACCTGACAACTGCGTGCCGGAATCCATCGCCTGGCGACTGGTTCGCTGTAACGGCGGCGGTGCCATCGCAACGCTGACCAATACCAACCTCTGCTATGGAGCCCCAGGCGACAATGACGGCAACGGTATCCCTGACGACGCGGAACTCTACGGCGGGCGGCTGGCCGTCGACATCTTCCGCCTGGTCGGCGAGGGAATGCAGACCCTGGGAGACATTCATGCCGAGTCGGTGCGCAGCTACGTCGACGATCTGCCGGTCATGGACAACGTTGTCCACTGCAAGAGCGTCCAGGACTTCATCCTGCTGGGAGACCCCAGTCTGCACATAGGCGGCTATCCATAACGAGACATACCAGGGTAACGGTACTCCTCCATCAGGCGGATGGCAGCACGTGAACATTTTTATCGTTGCTGCCATTACAGGGACGAGGAGAACACCATGGCTATAGAGATTGCAGGATACGGACTCAACGAGAATCTGCCATTAATCGGGGTCAGCATCTGGGATATGCTCATTGCAGTGGTGACACTCATCGCCGGCATCATCGCCGTGCGGCTTATTACATCGGCGCTGCAACGATGGATGAAAAAAGCGAAGCTATCCGAGCTACTGGTCGAGTTCACCACACGGATTCTTCGCATCATCATGTACATTTTCGTGGTCGGCATCGCGCTGACCCTCATGGGACTCAACATGGGTGCAGCGCTGGTCAGCATCTCGGTGGTGCTGGGCTTCGTGCTCGGCTTCGCTCTGGGTGATACATTGAGCAACATCGCCGCTGGGTTCATGGTGGCCATCACTCAGCCGTTCAAGGTAGGCGACTACGTGACCGTCAACGGCGAGAGCGGCTCGGTGCAGAGCGTCGGCATCAGCGTTACCGAGCTGGATACAGTGGACAACAAGCGTGTCATTATTCCCAACAAGTCCGTCTGGGGCGGCAACATCATCAACTACACCCGCCACGGGACCAGGCGCGTCGACATGGAAGTCGGCGTCAGCTATGACGATGACCTCGACAACGTCATCGAGACGACCCGGGAGCTGCTCGCCGGCGACGAGCGGGTACTGTCCGACCCGGCGCCGCAGGTGGCCGTCAGTTCTCTCGGCGATTCAGCCGTGGTGCTCGTCGTCCGTCCCTGGGTGAACACCGCCGACTACTGGGACTTCTTCTTTGACTTCCAGAAAGCAGTCAAGCAGACGTTCGACAAGGCCGAGATATCGTTCCCCTACCCGCAGATGGACGTCCACCTGGACAAATAATGGGTTCTTTTCCTCTTTTCTATTCCTTGTACCGGAGCGCCTCAGCCGGCGGTACCCGTGATGCCTTCCATGATGCGGGAATGATGCTGAGCAGGGTGACCGCCAGGGCGATGCCGGCCACGGCGATGATGGGCGACCAGTTGACCATGAAGTCGAAGCCCTGTGGCTTGAAATTGTCCCGCCACAGCGTGTAACTGATGAATATACCCAGCAGGGTCCCGATGACGATGCCGAGTACGGCCACGAATGATGTCTCGATGGTGAACGAGGCAAGCACGTCCCGCTTCTTGAAGCCCAGGGCCCGCATCATCCCGATTTCCTGCCGGCGCTCGTGCACCGAGCGGATAGTGATGATGCCCAGGCCGGCGATGCCGATGACCAACCCGAGCGCCATGAACGCCTCGAACAGATTGAAGAACTGGTTCATGGCCTCCAGGAAATCCAGCACGAGGTTTTTGACGTCCACGGTCTGCATGCCGTTCATGAGGAACGCCCGCTCCAGATTTTTTGACAGGGCATCAGTATCAGTCCCGTCGCTGGCTCCGAACAGGAAAAAGGTAGGGGCCTGCAGGCCAAATTCCTGGCGGGCTGCATCCCCCGAGACATAGATGCCCTGTATGATGGTGGTATCCAGGATACCAATGATCTTTTTCTCCAGCGTCTCATTGTTCTTGTTTTTCATGGTTATGATGCCGCCGAGCTCCACGGTGAACGGAGATGGAGGCCCGAACTCGTTTGCCTGCACAGAGCCATCGATGATAGCCAGGCTCCCGTTATCCAGGACAGCGTTCCAGGCTGCCGTGGCATCCTCGTACTCCGGGAGCAGGTCAACAAAACCGAACTCGTTGTGCTCCATGAAGACCTCATCGACGCCCAGCAGCCGGTAGTCCGTGGTGCCGGTGCCACCAGCCCCAGTCGTATTGATGGTAACAAAGGTAGAAAGCATGGCCGCCGTCTTGTCTATCTCCTCGTCGAGACCCTGCGAGACGACGGCTGCCTCAATGTCCTGGGTGGGTCGAGCTGGCAGCGTAAACGCCATGATGTCATAGCCCCCGGCTGCCTCGTCGACCTGCCGCTCGATGTTGGTGCCCAGCATGCCTACGATCATGGACATCACCGTAATGGAAAAGATGATGAGCGCGAAGATGGCGATGGTCATGCCGGTACGGAAGCGCGACCACAATGAATACGAGATAGATGTCTTCAACACGGCGGGCATGGACCGGAACCAGCCGAAGACCGCCGTGAACATTCTAGTGATAACTCGTGCGTTGAACATGACGATAAACAGCGAACCGACCACCAGAAACAGCCCGGAAATGATGAACATCTCGATGCCGCCCCCGTAGTCAGGGAACCACTCCCAGGGGAGAAACCACCAGATGAGTGTGGCAACACCGGCAGCGGTATACGCAGCCCGGTCGCCCACCCAACGGCGGGCCACCGTGGCGGCGCCAATGAACAACAGCGAAAACCCGGAGAAGAAGAGCGCTGCCTGCTCTCCGGCTACGCCCATTGCTACAGACACCATGGAAGCGATGAGCAGTCCAGCTCCGATGAACAGCAGGCGCCGGTCGCTCCACCGGATGGCTGGCTCCGGGATGTCCCGGACGGCGCGGACGATGTTCAGACGGGAGATACGCCTCGCTGTGACGGTGATGGTGGCCAGGGTGATGAAAAAGCCCACGGTGAACCCCAGCAGCAGGCTGGCCGGGGTAACCGTGAAATACTGCAGGATGTTGAACGCGCCAAAGGAGGCAAATATCTCCGTCATGCCCCACATGATGAGGTAGCCAACGCCGATGCCGAATCCGGCACCGACGGCGGAGGCAACAAGGGCATAGATGAGTCCCTCCGCCATGTACATCCGCTGCAGCTGCCCTCGCTGCATGCCCACGGCGCGAGCCATGCCCATCTCCGGTTTGCGCTCCTCTGCCAGCATGACGAAGATATTGACGATGAGGATGACGCCGGCGATGATAGAGAAGCTGCCGAAGACCAAGAACAGGTCGGTGAACTGTCGCAGATTTTCCCGGGTTTCATCCAGCAAATCCTGCTTGAGCTCCACCAGCTCAAACGTCAGCGGGGTGTCAGCCGACAGGGCGCGGAGTATGGGCTGGAAGGCCTGCTCAACCTGGCGGGTATGCGTCATACCCTCCTGAACGCCCCCGGTATTCGAAATCAGGATTTCGTTTATCTGACCGGTCTTGTTGAGCCACAACTGGGCGGTGGAGAGCGCCACGTAGACGCCCCGGCCGCTGCCCGCCCGTCCCTCCTTCCGGAGGATGTGGGTGATGTTGAGGAATCGCGGGGTGTTGTTGGCGTAGATGATGATGCTGTCTCCCTCTGTGGCGTCGAGGTCGTCGGCGGTGTCGACTCCCATGAGAATGTCAGTGGGTTGCACCGTCTCGATGACCGTGCCGTCTAGGGCGACAAGTGAACCGAACGGTTCCGCCGTAGCAGCGTCAACGCCGTAGAGCGTCACCCGGGCCTCCGAGAGATTCGTATCCAAGTTCAGGATGGCAACGGCATCCTGGATAGCCGGGGAGAGCCCGTCAATGTATGCCCGGTCGACCTGCCCGGCCACCCGGGAAAACACCGACATATTGAAATAGGCCCGTTCGCCCGTCGGCTCAGTGGCGACCAGCTGTTCATCCGTGGTATGATACTGGTTCAAAATCTCCGAGGATATCATGGTGTCCATCGTGTCGCCCACGGACAATGATGCCGTTATGACGGCGGTGCCGATCATCAGGCCGAAGACCACGATGAGCGCGTAGCCCTTCCGGCGCATGATATTCCGTATGCCCATCTTGAAGACGATGCGCTCCCGCAAGAGGAAGAAGAACGCTGCCAGGAGCACCACGATGAACAGGCCGGCCAGGAATTCCGTGAGCATGTCACCACCGGGTCGGCGTATACTCTTTTTCGATGACGCCGTCGCCCATTTTGAGGACGCGGTGGGCGCGCTCCCCGATAGTATGGTCATGGGTAACGATGATGAACGTCTGCCCGTTTTCTTTGTTGAGCCGCTCGACGAGGTCCATGACCTGCATCGAGGTCTCCCGGTCGAGGTCGCCGGTGAGCTCGTCGCCGAAGACGATGAGGGGGTCGTTGACCAGGGCCCGGGCGATGGTGACCCGCTGACGCTGCCCGCCGGAGAGCTCCGCCGGGGTGTGCTCGGCCCAGTTGGCCAGCTCGACGAGGTCGAGCGTCTGCATGGCTTTTTCCCGGGCCTCGGCGGGGTCGGTATGCGTGAGTAGCAGGGGGAGCTCTACGTTTTCGACGGCGGTGAGCACGGGCAGCAGATTGTAGAACTGGAAGATGAAGCCGACGTGTCTCGCCCGGTATTCTGTCTTTTCGTTGTCTGACATGGCGGAGAGATCCGTTCCCTCTATGACGACGGCACCCTCGGTGACGTCGTCCAGGCCGGACAGGCAGTTGAGCAGCGTGGTCTTCCCGCAGCCGGAGGGGCCCATCAGGGAGACCATTTCGCCGCGCTGGATGCAGATGTCGATGCCCCGCAGCGCGTGGACGTGAACAGTGCCTGTATCGTAGACCTTGTGCACGCCGGTCGCTTCAATGATGCATTCATGGTTCATGGTTTCCTCCTCTCCTCGTCACGTAGTGGCACGATGAAGTGATACCGCTGAACCGTTTCACCTTTTAAAGCATTGCCCTCGGACTCTATATAGGAGTATATAGCCGGGGTGGACGCAGACGTTATAAGCAGTTCACCGATGCCAGTCTATGCACGTGCTGGTCACCGGCGGCAGCGGCTTCATCGGCGGCTACCTCATCGATGAGCTGCAGGAGCATGGCCACGACATCCGGGTTATCAGCCGGCATCCAGAGACATGGCCCCGCGACAATGGCGGAGTAGACGTCTGCTACGGCGACGTCACCGAGCCAGGGACGCTGTACGAGGCCATGCACGGCATCGACCTGGTGTTCCACAACGCCGCCCTCGCTGCAGATTACGGCCCGGAGGAGCCCTTCCAGCGGGTCAACGTGGCGGGAACGAAAAACATCCTCGACGCCTGCCGCAGTGCCAGGGTGCAACGCATCGTCTATACCAGCTCCGCCGGCGTGTACGGCTTTCCCGACAGCACCGTCCCGATAACGGAGGACAGCCCGAAGCGACCGATGAACGCCTATCAGCGTTCCAAGTGGCAGGCGGAACGGCTCGTGCTGCGGCAGCGTGACATCGAGGGGGTTGCGGTCCGGCCGCCGCTGGTGCTCGGTGCCGGCGCGCCGGCGGCCGAGTTGCTTCTCTCGAGGCTGGAGGAACGCAAGCTGCCGTTTTTTGGCTCCGGCGATAACCTTATAACATTGGTGCATCCCCGGGACGTCGCCAGGTGTCTGTATCTGGCCGCTGTGCAGGGCAGCAACGGCGAAGTCTACAACGTGGTGAGCTTCGCGTGTCCGGTCAAGCAATTGTTTTCAGCGGTGGCTGAACGCCTGGCTGTGCAGCCGCCGCAGCGGCATCTGCCATATATGCCGGCGTATGCCGCCGCCTTTGTGGCTGAATGGATGGCTCGTCTCCGCGGCGGCGAGCCGACGTTGACGCGCTTTCGGGTGATGCAGTTCGGGACGAGCCGGGATATTTGCTGTGATAAGGCGCAGCGTGAGCTTGGCTTTGCTCCTGTATGGGATCTGCCGGAGCTGGTGGAGGACATGGTCTCGTGGTATCGGGAAAGAGGCCGGGAAAGCCATAAATATTAAATACTATTTTGTATTATGTTTTTTGTTGTAAACGTTACAATTTAGTAGCGTTTACAGTGGATGGTACACATGGATAAATACGTCTCAATCCTCAGGGATCACGGCGTCACGGTCACCCCGCAGCGGATAGCCGTGATGCAGTATCTCGATACCAATCGGACGCATCCCGATGCTGAAACCATCTATGAGGACCTCAAAAAGGAGACCCCGTCGCTCTCAAAGACGACGATATACAACACGCTGGACATGCTCCGGCAGCACGGACTCATCAAGGTGCTCACCATCGGCACAAAGTTCCGCTACGACTTCAACCTGCATCCCCATCACCACTTTCGGTGCACGAGGTGCGGCGCCGTCATCGACATCCCGGCTGGCGATGCAACGATGGACTGCATAGACACCGACGGTCACCGCATCGACGAGGTCCACGTCTATCTCAAGGGCATCTGTAAAAAATGCCTTATCAAAGAAAAGGAGGAAAACCATGGATAAATATGTATGCACGGTCTGCGGGTACGTCTACGACCCTGAAAAGGGCGACCCGGACGGCGGCATAGAGCCCGGCACGCCATTTGAAGAGATACCAGACGACTGGGTCTGCCCGGTCTGCGGCGCAGCCAAAGAGGCATTCGAACCAGTGGAGTGACACCATGCAACTGGAATCAATAAGCGAAAACGTACATGCAGCGATAGCCCGGCACTGGGACCGCGAGCTCTTCGACGAGCTCATCCCGCTGCCCGACGGCACCACGTACAACGCCTACCTAGTGGAAGGCAGTGAGGCAACGGCGCTCATCGATACCGCTGACCCCGCCAAGCAGGAGGAGCTTCTCGAGATGCTCGACGGCTACGGCGGCGACATCGACTACCTGATAGCCAACCACGCGGAGCAGGATCATTCAGGCAGCATACCGGCGGTGATCAATAGCTACCCAAACGCGACGGTTGTCTGCACCGAAAAATGCCGGGATATGCTCATCGACCACCTGCACGTCGAAGAAAAACGCATCCAGGCAGTCAAAGACGGCGAGACGCTCTCCCTAGGCGACCAGACACTCCGGTTCATCGAGACGCCCTGGGTCCACTGGCCGGAGACCATGAGCACGTACCTGGAGGAGCAGCGCATCCTGTTCTCCTGCGACTTCTTCGGTTCACATCTGGCGACCAGCCATCTCTACGTGGAAGATGAAGCCAGGGTGTACGAGGCGGCGAAGCGCTACTACGCCGAAATCATGATGCCCTTCCGCAAGCCAATCCAGAAGAACCTAGAAAAGCTGGCAGGGCTCGACATCGACATGATAGCGCCCAGCCACGGCCCCATTTACCGCCGCCCGGAATTCATCATGGATGCCTACCGCGAGTGGGCCGGCGACCACGTCAAAAACGAGGTTGTCCTGCCGTACGTCTCGATGCATGGCAGCACCCGGGCGATGGTCGACCATTTCGTCGATGCGCTCATCGAACGCGGCGTCACGGTCAAGCCGTTCAACCTCACCACCACTGATCTCGGGCAACTGGCCATCTCGCTGGTCGACGCGGCTACGCTGGTCATCGCCACGCCGACGGTGCTCGGCGGACCGCATCCCGCGGCGGTATATGCCGCCTACCTTGCAAATGCGCTTCGCCCCAAGACGCGGTTTGCCGGCATCATGGGCTCCTACGGCTGGGGCGGCCGGATGGAGAACAAAATCAAAGATCTTATCAGCAATCTCAACGTGGAGCTCCTTGACCCGGTTATAATAAAGGGGCATCCACGTGACGGCGACTATGCATCGATAGATGCATTAGCCGACGAAATACTTAAAAGACATGAAGGAATAAAAGACATTGAGGTATAAATATGGAAGAATTTGAAGACCTGCTGCAAAAAGCAGACTGGAAGAAAGAGAAACACGTACCGGTCATCACGGTGCTTGAAGCAACGGACGGCAAGGTGCGCGTCGAGGCAAGCGTGGGCAAGGAGATCGGCCATCCCAACACGACGGCGCATCACATTGAATGGATCGAGGTCTACTTCAAGCCCGACGATGAAAAGTTCCCCTACCTGGTGGGACGCTACGACTTCGCCGCGCACGGCGCTTCGACGGACGGCGCAGACACCAGCACCGTCTACACCGCACCGGAGGTAACCACGACATTCAAGACCGAGAAGCCCGGCGTCATCTACGCCAAGTCGTACTGCAACATCCACGGACTCTGGGTCAACACGGAAAAAATCACGCTCAAATAAGGTGAAAAATGGGAACAATTGGACGAGAAATGGTCGACATGGACGTCGACGAGCTGCTGGCGCTGCTGAACAAGGCCTTCGCCGATGAATGGCTGGCCTACTACCAGTACTGGATCGGCGCACAGGTGCTCGAGGGACAGCTGCACGGCGAAGCTGAGGCAGAACTGCTCGAACATGCAAACGATGAGCTGAGGCATGCACAGATGCTGTCCGACCGTATCATCCAGCTGGACGGCACCCCGCTGCTGACGCCGGAGGACTGGTACGAGCACACCAACTGCGGCTATGAGGCACCCGAGGACCCCTCGGTGAAAAAGATTATCCATCAGAACATCGAAGGCGAGCAATGCGCCATCAAGGTCTACCGGAAACTGGCGGACATGACCAAGGAGACAGACCCGGTAACCTATGAAATCGTGCTGGAAATCATGCGCGATGAGATTGAACACGAGGATGACCTGGAAGGCATCCTTGATGACATGAAACACATGTGAGGTGAAAAAAAATGGAACACAAAGAAAAAAGTATGCCCCTTATCGGGGACCGATTTCCGGAGATGACGGTACAGACCACCCATGGAGAGATGACGCTGCCGGAGGCGTTCAAGGGAAAATGGTTCATCCTGTTCTCCCATCCCGGTGACTTTACACCCGTCTGCACGACCGAGTTCTACGCGTTTCAGAAGCGCTTCGAGGAGTTTCAATCGTTGAATACGGAGCTCATCGGCCTGAGCATCGACCAGGTGTTCAGCCATCTGAAATGGACGGAATGGATCGAGGAAAAACTCGGTGAAAAAATAGAGTTCCCGGTCATCGCCGACGGTACCGGGAAGGTGGCGGACACCCTCGGGCTCATCCACAGCACCGGGAGCACCGCGACCGTCAGAGCCGTATTCATCGTGGACCCCAAGGCAACCATCCGGGCTATCCTGTACTACCCGGCTGAGCTCGGCCGCAACATGGACGAGTTCATCCGCATGATACGGGGCTTCCAGAAGGCCGATGAGGACGGCGTCGCCATTCCCGCCAACTGGCCGGAGAACGAACTGGTGCGCGACCACGTCAT